>DRKV01000429.1 GCA_011051635.1 Chloroflexota bacterium
AAAATCACCTCCAGCAGCGCGCCGCCATCGGGAGCGGGGCCAAAGCGCACCTCACCGCCCAGGCGTGAGGCGCGTTCGCGCAGGCCGCGCAGTCCGAAGCCGCTTCCGCTGCCCTCCTGCGGGCCGCGCCCGTCGTCGCGGACGCCCAACACGACTTCCCCGCTGCGGTGCGCCAGCCTCACCCAGACCCGCTTCGCGGCGGCGTGCTTCTGGGCGTTGGTCAGCCCCTCCTGGGCGGCGCGGTAGAGCGTCAGGCGCTGAGGGGCGCTCAGGGCAGGCAGGGAGGCCGGTAAATCGAGATGCACTTCCAGCCCCGTCGCCTGCTGGAAATCCGCACACAGGCGGCGGAGGGCGTTCTCCAGCGGCAGGTCGCTCTCCAACGGCTGGCGCAGGGCGGCCACCGTCTGGCGCAGTTCGGTCAGGGCGGTGCGCACCTGGGCGCGTACCGTGGCGACCATCTCCGCGGCGCGCTCCGGGCGGGTAGCGATGAGGCGCTCGGCGGCCTCCAGTTGCACCGCCGAGACGGTCAGGCGGTGACCGAGGGTGTCGTGCATCTCGCGCGCCAGGCGGTTGCGCTCCTCCGAAATAGCCAGGGTCTCCACTTTTTGGGCGTACTCCTGCAAAGCGCGGTGGGCTTCCTGCAATTCGGCCAGCAGGCGCTCGCTCTCCTGACGGGCGCTCTCGGCGCGGCGGGTGAGACGGGCAAAGGCGGCGAAGAAAGCAAAACCGCTGATGTAGATGCCCGCCGAGGCCAATCCCGCTGCCCAACCGAGGGTGGCGGTCAGCACTCCCAGCGTGACCAGGGAAAAGACCGCAATCCAGGCATAGGCGTAACGCGGCGGCAGGGCGGCCACGGCGTACACCGAGGTCATGAAAAACCAGATGACGAAAAAACTGAACTCCGGCGCTACCCAGACGAGCAGGATGATGATGACGGTCTGCGCCAGCAGAAAAGCGGTCGCCGTTGCCGTGGTGAGGAGTACGGCGGGCGTAAAACCGCCCAGGCTGAGCAGGGCAAAGAGCACCACCAGGACGAGAATGAGCATCCGCTGAGGGTGCTCCTGGGCAAACGCCATCCCCCCCCCCGCCGCGCCGACCGCGAAAATGGTCAGGTAATACGAGAGCACGTCCAGGTGTTCCCGGAACAGGGTACGGACGGATTTCATAGGTCAATTATAGCCCGTTCACTCCCAGCGAAAACGCCACAAGCCGATGCCGAGAAAGGCCGCCCCGAACCCCAGGAGGATACCCGCTTCGGGCAGGACGGCGTCCAACCCCAGCCCGCGGCTGACGATGTCCTGAAAGCCCTGCATCCCCCAGTAGGTCGGCAGCGCCTTCGCCAGGGCCTGCATCCACGGGGGGACAATCTCAATCGGCCACCAGGCCCCGCCCAGGGCCGAAAGCGCCATCACAACGATAGTGCTCAGCCCGTCCGCCTGCGAAGCGGTGCGCGCCAGCGCCGCCACCAGGATTCCCAGCGCCGTGGCCGCGAAAGCATAAGCCAGCACCATCACCGCCAGCGCGGCGGGCGACTGCCCCCAATTGACATCCATCGCGTAGCGCCCGAAGAGTATCAGGAGGGCGAGTTGCGCCAGGGCGCTCAAATAGATGCCCAGCAGTTTGCCGCCCACCAGCGTCCCCTTCCGCAGGGGCATGACCAGGAGCCGGCGGAGCGTGCCGCGTTCCCGCTCGGTCAGGAGCGTGCTGGCGCCGCCAATCGTCAGGAAGAGGACGTACATGACCGCCATCCCCGGAGAAGATTGCGCTGCCCCGATGGGAATCTCGCTCCCCTGGAGGCGGGTGACGGATTCGGCGCGCACCTTCAGAGGGGCTGCCGTTTCCCAAAGGCGGGTGGCCTCTTCCAGGCTGTCCGCCGGGACGGGCGCTCCGAGGGTCTGGAGGGCCTCCGCGGCAATCTCGCGGGTATCCAGAATGCCTTCCACCGAGGCCAGCGCCGCCCGGACGGATTGCTCCACCAGTTGGGCGTCCGTCACGTCTTGCGCCGAGCGGTACAGGGAGGCCTCGGCGGGACGCCCCTCCAGAAGGGCCGCGCCGAAACCCGCCGGGATGAGCAGCCCCGCGGGGGCCTCGCCCGCATCCACGCGGGAGGCCAGTTCCTCCGCCGGGACGCGCGCCACATCCAGGGCCGAATCCGCCTCCAGTTGGCGGGTCAGCGTCGCGCTGAGCGGGGAGCCGTCTTCATCGGCCAGGAGCAGCGTCCAGCGGCGGGGCGCGTCGTCCGGTCCCAGTCCCCGCATGGCAAGGGCCAGCACGACGGTGAAGATGAGCGGCATCAGCAGGCTGAAAATCAGCACCACGCGCGAGGCGAAGGTTTGTTTCAGGTAGGTGAGGGCGATGGTGAGGAGTTTCATGGGGAGGGAGTGATTGGTGATTGGGGATTAGGGAGCAGGGATTAGGGAGCGGGGATTGGGAGGCAACTGCCCACTTGCAAACTTTCACACTTTCAAACTTTCACCGCGTGAATCGCCGCCGAAAGCCGAGCAGCGCCAGGACGAAGAAAACCGCGCCCAGGGCGAAGAGAACGGCGACGTTGGGCAGGATGGCGGAGAGGGGGAGACCGTCCAGCGAGAGGGCGGTGAAACCGTCCAGCGCCCAGCGGTTGAGGGTCGCTTTGCTGATGGCGTTCAGCCAGGGCGGGACGTCCTTCATCGGCAGGAAATTGCCGCCCAGGATGGCGAAGACGAGGACGAGGAGCGTTCCGAAGATGCCCGCCTGGTTGTCGTCGCGGGCGAAAGCGGCGACCAGCGCCCCCAGCCCGGCGGAGGCGACGATGGTCGCCAGGGTGAGAAGAGCCACGCCGAGGGGCGCGCCCCAGTCCACGCCGAAGAGGAGCGCCGAAACCAGCACCAGAACGGCCATTTGCAGCAGGCCGGTCAGCAGTGTCCCGCCGATTTTCCCCAGCAGGATTTCGGAGGGGCGGGTCGGAGTGGTCAGCAGGCGGGGGAGCGTGCCCTGCTTTTCCTCCTCCAGAATGGAGCGCGTCCCGGCGAACATGGCGAAGGTGAGGAAGAAAATCGCCATGGAGGGCATGAAGTAGCCCATGATGTCGAACTCCTGCGCCGCGCCGACGGTCTCGCTGTGCAGACGGATGCGCGTCTCTGCGCCCTGGGCGGCGGCGAACTCGGTTTGGGCTTGCGCCAGCGCCTGCGGGAGTTGCGCCAAAGCCGCGGCCAGTTGGGGATTCTCCCGGACGGCAGCGGCGGCCTGCGTCGCGGCCAGCCGCCCACCCAGGGCGGCGCTCTCGAAGCCCTGAGCGATGCGGAATACCACGCTCCGCAAGATGGGCGGCGAGATGGTGGCGGTGGGGTCGGTGTAGAGTTCGATGCGGGCGGCGGGGGCCTCGGGAAGGCTCAGGGCGGCGGAGAAATCCGACGGGAGGTAGACCGCGCCGCGGAAATCCCCGTTTTCCACGCCGGCGCGGGCGGTCTCCAGGGCATCCAGGGCGGTGACGGCGAAAAGGGGCTGCTCCCCCTCGGCGGTTTCCACGAGGATGTCGCTCAATATGTCCGCGAAGGTCTGACCGAGGTCGCCTTCATCGGCGTTCACCACGGCCACCGGGATGGCGTAGATGGGCGAGGAGCCGTCGTTCTGCCCGCCGAAAGCCGCTCCCATGATGAGACCAATCATCAGGGGCGCCGCCAGCATGTAGAGCAGGGCATTGCGGTCGCGGAAGCGGGTGAGGGTGTCTTTGAGAGCGAGAGTGAGGGGTTTCATGGGGGAGGGGGTGAATAGGTGATTGGGTGAATAGGTGAGTGGGTGAGTGAGTGGGTGAGTGGGGTAGGGGGGAGGGAGTTGCGGGTTGCGGGGTTAGGATGTTAGGGAGTTAGGGGGTCGCGAAGTTAGACGACGGACGACAGATGGTGGTCTGTGGTCGGTGGTCCGCGGTCTACCGTCCACCGTCTACCGTCCACCGTCCATCGTCAGTCGTCCGCGGTCTACCGTCCCCCGCCTAATCCCTCAACGCGCGTCCGGTAAGATGGAGAAAGACGGCCTCCAGGTTGGGCTCTCGGAGTTCGATGCGGCGGACGCGGTGACCGAGGGCGCTCAGGCGGGGCAGGAGGCGCGGCAGGGCGGCGTTGGCGTCATCCACTTCCAGGATGAGATTCGCATCGGGGGAGGCGGC
>DRKV01000430.1 GCA_011051635.1 Chloroflexota bacterium
GCCGGGGGGTGAAATCCGCCCCCCAGGAGCCGAGATGCACGCCGGTCAGGACGATTTCCTGCGCCCCGCCGACCAGGGCAGCGGCGATGTCTTCCATGACGGCTTCCACGGGGCGGCTGCGCGCCGGGCCGCGGGCAATGGTGGTGATGCAGAAGGTACAGCGGTTGTCGCAGCCATCCTGGGCTTTGATGAAGGCGCGCGTCCGCAGCCGCGCTCCGGGCAGGGGCTGGCGCTCCACCGGCTCCAGGTCGAAGACCTCCGGGGGCAGGTGCAACACCTGGGGAACGAGGGCCTCTTTACGGGGGTTCGACACCACGCGGCGCACTCCGGGGAGGGCGGCTGCCGCCTCCGGTTCCAGGGTCGCCCAGCAGCCGGTGGCAATCACTTCATCTACTCCGGCACGCGCGGCTCGCCGAATCGCCTTGCGCGAATCGGCTGCTGCCTGGATGGTCACAGCGCAGGTGTTGACCACGGCCAGGTCGGCCTGCTCCGGGCGCGGCACAATCTCGTGTCCCGCGGAGCGAAACTGACGGGACATGCGCTCGATTTCGCTCTGATTGAGGCGGCAGCCGACGGTATCCAGGTAGATTTTCACGCTTCAGGGGGCAGTGACGACGAAGTTGTCGAAGAGAATATCCGTGCCGGGTTCGTCATAGGTTCCGGCGAGCAGCCCGACATCGCCGGAGGCGAAGTCGGTGTCTTCCACGGTCTGGAGATGAGTCCCGTTGACCGAGAGGGAGAGGGTGGAGCCGACGCACTCGGCGGTGATATGGTTGGTGGCGTTGCCCTGCCGGATGGCGTCGCTTGTGTCCATGCTATCCGCTCCGATGAGGTTTTGTTCGCCGCCGGACACTTTGCCGATGCCGTAGAAGCCGTCGCTGCTGATGATGAAGAAGTAGAAGTTGTCCACATCCTCGTAGCGGCAGATGACGCCGAAGTCGTTGTCGTCCGGGCCGCCCGCTTTGGTGGCATCCACCTCGATGTGCACATCGGTAAAGGACAGGCCGGGATTGGCCCATACGTCCATGTTGTCCGTGTTGACGAAGATGCGGTAGGCATCGTTTTCGTAATCGGTGACGCCGTCGTCGGTGCGCACGCTGTCCCACCCGCTGCCGGGGTCGGAGAAGTCGTCCTGAAAAAGAATGTTGGAGTTGGTAGTGCCTCCGGTAGAGGAACCTCCACCGCCAGAGAGAGTCTGGCAGGCCAGAGAGGAGAGCAAGAGGAGAATCAGGGCCAGGACAGGGCGGGTAAAGCGTTTCATGGATACCTCCAGAAAATGGGAAAATGGTGATGCAGGTGTGCCACACCTGCGCCAGAGGGCAGAGAAAGGGCAGATTGCCCGTTATTGTACCGCAAGAGAAACTAGGGTTGCAGGAGGCGGCGGGCCTGGGCAGCCGCGGGAGAGTCGGGGGCGAGGGCAATGACGGTCTGGTACATGCGGCGGGCCTGGGCGTCGTCTCCCCGGAGGGCGGCAATCAGCCCCAGGTCGAGGTAGGCGGGGGCGTAGCCGGAATCCAGGGAGAGGGCGCGGCGGGCGAAGCGGCGGGCGCTGTCCAGGTCGCCCAGGCGCAGGTAGACGCGTCCCAGGGTTTCAACGGAGGCGGCCTCTTCGGGGGCCAGGATGACGCTCCGGCGGGCGGCGGGCAGGGCGGTCTCCTTGATTTCCAGGCCGTACTGGAGGCAGAAATCCGCCAGGGAGCGCCAGGGAGCGGGGTCGTCGGGGGACAGGGTGGTCGCCTTGCGGTAGTGCGCCAGGGCATCGGAGATATTCCCCATTTGCGCCAGGGTCGCCCCGATTTCGATTTCCCAGAGCGGATTTTGCGGCTCGCGGCTGGCGGCGCGGTAAAAATAGACCAGCGCTTTTTCGGGTTGCCCGCGGGCGCGCCAGTACAGGGCGTTCAGACTGGCCGCGGTGAGCGAGGCGGGGTCGAGGCGCAGCGCGGTTTCCAGGGCGCGGCTTCCGTCCTGCCCGGTGGCTTCGAGAGCCTGTCCCCAGAAAGCCCAGGCTTCGGCGTAATCGGGATTGCGCTCCACGGCGCGGCGGAAGGCTTCGGCGGCCAGATGCCACTCCCCGCGCCCCCCCAGAGCGCGCCCGACCAGCACGGCGGTGTAAACCGGGTCGTCTTGCAGGTTTCCCCTGACGAGGGCATCCTGCAGGTCGGCGGCCAGGGCGGCGCAGGGAGAAGCGGGCGCGGCGGCGGTTTCCAGGTAGGCGGGGGCTTCGGCGGGGCGCAGGACGGCGAGCAGCATCCCCAGATGGCAGATGAGTTCCGGGTCGGTGGGGGCGCGCTGCAGGAGGGCGCGGTAATCCTCCAGGGCGGTTTCCCAGTCGCCGCGGCTCTCGGCCACTTGGGCCAGTTTCCTCCGCCAGAGGCCGGCCTGAGGCGCGTCTTGCACTACGGCCTGCTCCCAGAAGGAGACGGCATCTTCCAGATTGCCCGCCTCGGCGGAGAGGTCGCCCAGCAGCCCGTACCCCTGAGGGGAGAGCGCGCCTTCAGAGCGGGCGCGCAGCAGGCAGGTCTGCGCGATGGATGGCTGCTCCTGCTCCCAGGCCCGCCAGCCGGCCACCTCCCACAAGGCGGGTTCGGGGACGGTCTGCGCCAGGGCGGTCAGTTCGGCGAGGGAATATCCTTCGCCGCGGCGTTCCAGGGCGCGGCGGGCGGCGCGGTTTGGGGCATTGGCCTGCCACCACAGGAAGGCGGTACCTCCCAGGGCGACCAGAATGAGGAGAAGAACTGCGCGGCGGTGGAGCATGAGAGGA
>DRKV01000431.1 GCA_011051635.1 Chloroflexota bacterium
CCTGCAAGGCCGCCCAGCAGCCCTACAGCAAGGCCACCGCAGAAGGCAGCCGCGGCTACGAACTGAGCATCGACGCCTCCCGCTTTGCCTCCTGGACCTTCGCCTTCGGCGGCGATGTCTTCAACTACGAGACCGGCGAATACGCTTACAACAGCGATGCCGCCGTCCAGGCCATGCAGTTCCTGCAGGACCTGTTCAACGAAGGCTGCGCCACCATCGTGACCGAACGCTACGGCGACCAGACCAACTTCGGCGCGGGCACCACCCTCTTCACCGTAGGCTCCTCCTCCGGTATGCCCTACTACAAGAGCGCCGTGGAAGAAGGTGCCAACTTCCAGTGGAGCGTTGCGCCTATCCCGCACACCACCGACGAGCCGGTGCAGAACATCTACGGGGCCAGCCTGAGCATCACCAAGAGCACCCCCGAAAAGGAACTGGCTTCCTGGCTGTTCATCAAGTACTTCACCAGCCCCGAAGTGCAGGCCAAGTGGGCCAAAGTCTCCAACTACTTCCCGGTGCGCGCCAGCGTTGCCGAGAATATGACGGACTACTTCGACGCCAACCCGGCTTACAAGACGGCCTTCGAACTGCTGCCTTACGGCAAGACCGAACCGCCTACCCCCGGTTACGACTTCGTGCGTGACATGGTGGGCGAGGCTATGGCCGCCATCGCCGACGGTGCCGAGGTGCAACCCACCCTGGACAAACTGAACGCCGATGCCAACCAGAACCTGCAAGAGCAACTGGAACAGATGAAATAGTTCTCTTGCTCCCTGCAAGAACGAGAGCGTCGGGCTTTGCCCGGCGCTCTTTTTTTCGCATTCTCCCCCAAACTTCCCATCGCCCCGCCGCGTTCCAGACGGTATAATCAAGGCACGTCAACCCCCACCTTACGCCAGGAGAGAAGTTATGCCGCGACCCTCTGCTGTGGCAACCGCCTTCATCGTCATCCTGCTAACCGCTTGCACCTTCCAGCCCGCCGCGCTGACACCTCCGCCGGTCAGCCCACTCTCCCCGGCCACAACCGCCGCGCCGCAGGGGGGCGTGCAAAGCGAGACAGAACCCGGAGAAGAGGAAGCGGAACCCTCCGCCACCGAGGAGATTGCGCCCCCTTCAGAACAAGACACGGACTCCCTTTGGGAGGCCCGCGTTCCCCAAAGCGGCGACTTGCTCTTGTGGTACGCCCTGCCCCCCCAAACGCCCGTTGATTTGGCCTTCAACCGCCTGGTGGACGATTTCAACGCCCAAAACGCCTACGGCCTGACGGTTTACGCCTTCAATCTGAGCACGCCGCAGGAGGTGCTCAGCCGCACCCTGCCGCTGCTGGGCACACCCGATGTCCCCGCCCTGATTTCCCTGGCCCCTGAACAACAATCCGCCTATGAAGATGCGTTGCTGCCCCTTGACGATTTGCTGAGAAGTTCAACGTGGGGCATCCCATTCGAGGAACGCACCACCTGGACAGATGTGTTTTTCCAGGCCGGGAGCGTTATGCCAGAAGAAGAAAGCGGCCTGTTTGCCCTGCCCGTGGGAACGGACGCCTACGGTTTGACCCTCAACATGGACTGGATAGCCCGTCTCGGCTCTTACGAATCGCCCAGCGACCCCGAAGCATTTGCCGCCCTGACGTGCAAAGCGGCAAGCCGTCCCTACAAAATTGCGGGAGAAGCCAGCGGCTACGCCTTTGTCCCCTCTCTGGAGAGTTTGCGAGCCTGGACGCAGGTCTTCGGCGGCAACCTTTACGATGCCGACATCGGCGCGTACCGTTTCGACCAACCCGCGACGCGGCAGGCGCTCTCCTTCTTGCAAGACCTGTACGCCCAGGGCTGCATCACCCTGGCGGAGAATGAGACCGCCGCACAAGACGCCTTCCGAGAGGGGGAAACGCTGCTCATCCTCAATCCGGTCAGCACTCTGCACCCGGCCAACCGATGGCATCAGGAGTTGTCTTTCAACTGGCAGGTGGACACGCTGCCCGGCGGGACGTTGGTTCTCGCCCCCGGCTTGCGCCTGGCAATCCCGCACAGCACTCCGGAGCGGGAACTGGCCGCCTGGCTGTTCCTGCGCTATGCCCTGGGGACCCCGGCGCAAACCCAATTCGCCGCCGAGAGCGCCTGGTTCCCGTTGCAGGCCCAGGCGGCGGCGCAGAGCGGCCTTCCGCCCCGCTACGGACGGCTCTACAAAGCCGCGCTGCTCAGTCCGTCTTACGGGGCTGTCTCTCTGCCTCCTGCCGCGAAAACGCGGCTTGCCAGCACTCTGTCCGACGTGTTGCGGGGAGCGTCTGTCTCCGCCTCCTTGCAATCCCTCCAGCAAGCCATTGGCGAACCGTGATGCGATAGGACAACTGCGAGCAGTTGTCCTACAACTGCATCGCGCAATTCTTGACAAAATTTTCGCCACATGCTAAAGTTACCTCGCTGGCAGTCCTGAAACATGTAGTACCTCACTGAAGGATTTCTACGGTCAGCGCCTGCCTGAAGACAATTTTTCGAAGAAAGGAGAATGAACATGGCAGAGCGCGAAACCGGGACGGTTAAGTGGTTCAATGCCACCAAAGGGTACGGGTTCATCGAACGCGACCAGGGTGGCGACGTGTTCGTCCACTACAGCGCCATTCAGGGCGACGGCTACCGCTCCCTGGACGAAGGTGAACGGGTGTCCTTCACCGTCGTCGAAGGGCAGAAGGGCCTTCAGGCGCAGGACGTTTCTCGTGAGTAATCACTGATTCGCCCCTCACGCACACAAAAAGGGTTGTGACTTGGTCACAACCCTTTTGTTTTTCCAGGGGGCAGCCCCAAATTGCGGAATGCTACACCTGGACGACGGAATCATCTCCGCCGAACTCGTTGGGAATGTAGGCATCTGCCGCCCAGTCGTTCTCCCAACGCTTCCCATCCAGGAGGTAGCGGAAACGGTAGGATTTGCCCGCTTCCAGCGAGAGGGTGGCGGAGAAATCGCCGTTCTTCAGGACGCGCATGGGGGTGGCCTGAGTATCCCAGCCGTTGAAATCGCCAACCAGCATGGCATTCTGTGCCTTCACTTCGGCGGGCAACCGAAAGGTGACGCGACACACTCTGCCGGTTTTGCTGTACGCTTTCTTCAACATGTCTGTTCTCCTTTGCAATGAAAAAGGATGCGGGGGCTCCGGGAATTGCCGGAAATGGGAAACGCTTTCAGGCCAGATTCGGAAAACCCGACAGGTCTGTGAGTCCCGTCAGGTTTGCGTAGGACAACTGTTCGCAGTTGTCCCACAAAAGACGGGGAGACCCGTCAGGTCTTCCGGCGCAGGGTGCGGTACCAGGCCCGCAGGCGCTCCGGGAGGGCAACCCACCAGGCGGGAGGCGCGACGACCCGCAAGAGGTGCGTCCCGCCAGGGTCGTCGCTGGCCCCCACCCCCTTTACGGGTGCAGTCACCTGGGGGTCGGCAAGCAGCCAGCGGGCGAGGGGGGCTTCCAGCGGAGCGGGGTCACAAATCAGACAGGCGGCATCCAACACGGCAGCGGGGTCTTCCAAAAGGTAATCCACATGCCAGCGGAGACGTTTGCGGGTGGGCGGCTCCGCCTTGAAGAAATCCGCCAGGGCAGGGCGGAGGGGATGGGGCGCGCCGCGGGCACGGGTGGCGTGGCGCAAGAGACGGCGCGGAAGCGTAGCGCTGCCCCGCTCACCGCGGGCCGAACCGACGTAGAGATACGCACCGGCGGGCAGAAGAACCTCCCGCCCGCCGCGAAAGCGCCCCAGTTCGATGGAAAGCGCCCCTTCAGTGGCTATACGCAAGAGATACGTGCCCCGCGCCCCCGTCCCGGCGACACAAACCACGCCGTTCACGTCAACAAAGCCTCCAGGCGAGCGACGTAGGTTTCCAGGACGTCGAAGGCGCGCTCGACGGGTTCGGGGGAGGTCATGTCCACTCCTGCCAGGGCGAGGGCATCCAGGGGGTAGCGCGAGCCGCCCGCCTTGAGAAAATCCAGATAACGGGCGGCGCTCTCCCCGCTCTCGTCGCCCAGCACTTTTTGCGCCAGGGCGTTGGCCGCCGAGATGCCGGTGGCGTACTGGTAAACATAGAAATTGGCGTACAGGTGGTTGGGGAACTGCGCCCAGGTGATTCCTACCCGCTGCCGGTCGTAGGCCACCTCCTCGCCGTAGCCCTCGGCGAAGAGGTCGGTCATCAGGTTGGTGAGGATTTCGGCGGTGAGGCCCTCGCCGCGCTCCACCCGCTCGTGAATCGCCAGTTCCAGGCGCGCCAGGGTGGGCATGATGAAGAAATAGCGGTGGAAGTTGGACATGGCCTCTTCCAGCACGGCAATCTGGAAGGCGCGGTCGGTTTGGGTTTTGAGCAAATAAGAGCGCACCAAAGCCTGATGGAAGTTGGAAGCCACCTCCGCCACGAAGAGGGAATAGCGAGAGTAGATGAAGGGTTGGTGTTTCCAGGCCAGGTAAGAGTGCATGGAATGCCCCGTCTCGTGCGCCAGGGTGCTCAGGCTGAAGATGTCCTCGTTGTAACTCATCATGATGAAGGGGTGCGTCCCCGGAGAGCCGCTGGAGAACGCCCCGGAGCGCTTGCCGCGGTTGGGGTACACATCCACCCAGCGCTCCTCGGTCAGGCCGCGACGCAGCGCGGCGATGTACGCTTCCCCCAGCGGTTCCAGCCCGGCAATCACCCACTCCACGGCTTGCTCGTAGGGGATGCGAATCTTCTCCTTGAGGAGAGGAGCCTTGATGTCCCAGACCGGCAGGCGCTCCACGCCCTGAACCCGCTTGCGCAAAGCCCAGTAGCGATGCCACAGCGGGATGCGCCGGCGGAAGGTGGCTATCAGGTTGTGGAAGACGCTCACGGGGATGGCGTGAGGGTCGAGCGCGGCTTCCAAAGAGGAAGGATAGTTGCGGGCACGGGCGCGGAAGACATTCTGCTTGACCCCGGTCGCCAGGCACACGCCGAGGGCATTGCGGACGCCCAGGTAAGCGTCGGCGTAGTTCTCCCAGGCGGTGCGGCGCACTTCCCCGTCGGGATGGGTAATGAGCGCCCCGATGCTGCCCTGCGCCACCTGCCAGGTGCGTCCGTCGGAGCCGCGGGCCGGTTCGAATTTCAAATCGGCGTCGGCCAGAATGCCGTGGATGGAGGCCGCAGAGCGGAAGGGGTCGTTGAGCGCCCCCAGGAGGGCCTCCACCTCGGCGGAGCGGACATGCGCCTGCTGGCGCTCCAGTTCGTCGAAGGCATGGGCGTAAACTGCCAGACGGGGATTCTCCTTCATCCAGGCGCGCAGGGTGTCGAAGCCAATGGCAATCAATTCCGGGTTGACGAAGGAGACCGCGGCGTAGAAGCGCGCCGCTAACGACTGGACGCGCTCCCGGCGGGCGGCGGCCTCCTGGTCGGCGGTATCCACCGCAAAACTCATTCCGGCGTAGACGAACAGTTTCCCCAGCAAGCGGGCAACCTGCTCGTAAACTTCAAACCACGCCAGGAGAGTATCGGGGCCTTCCCCCAGTTTGCCCTGATAGGCTTCCAGAGCGGGTATTTCGTCTTCCAGGGTTTGATAGGCCTGTTCCCACGCTTCGGGGGAGGAGAAGACGCTGGGGGCGTTCCAGGTGTATTGGGAGGGGATTTCTTCACGGGAGAGGAGCATGACGGTCAGGGAGTTGCGGGGTGAGCGAGGTTAGGGAGTTACGAGGTTAGGGAGTTAGGGTCAACGTGAAATAATGGGATGGAACAACAGACCTCCGAGATTTTGCCGCTGCGATGCTCGTCCAGAGCGGCCCGCACGGGCAATTTCGCTCCCCAGGGCGGCTCTCAACGAAAATCTCGGAGGTCTTTACCCCCTTATTCACAAGAGCCACAAATACGAAACATCGCCGGACGCAGGGTCTCGGCGATGTAGGGACATCTTTGGGGGTACTCAGGCAACCCGGCGTCCGCCTTTGAGCGCATCCTGAAGGGCGGCCAGGGCCTCCCAGTCGCCTTTGGCGGCCAGAGCAGCCTGCTCCGCCCAGGTGCCGGGGTCTCCGAGGCGGAAGCCGGCTTCGTCGAGGATGGCTTGCAGAGTTTCCTCACTGGTCTCGGCCAACTGGGCGAAGGTCATGATGCCGTGCTCGTTGAGAATACGCTCGGTTTTCGGGCCGATACCTTCGATTTTCTTGAGGTCGTCCGGTTCCACGGGGACTTCCACCTCAGTGACGCGGGCCGCTTCCACATGCGCTTCCTCGTGGTGCGCTTCGTGGTGTCCTTCGCCTTTGGGGGTGTAGGGGTCTTTGGGCGTGTACTGCGTCGCCCACCACAAGATGAGGGCCAGAACGGCTACCACCAGCAGAAAAATGAGTACCCAGCCCCAGCCGCTCAACGCCATAGCAGGAGCCTGATGCAGGGAGAAAAAGAGATTCATGGAAAGCCTCCTAAAAAGTGGGAAAGTATGAAAGTGTGCAAGTGGGAAAGTATGCGAGCAAGAAAGCACGAAAGTTTGCAAGAGGAGAGATGAATGTCCCGCTGGGAGAAGAGGACGTGCAGGGGTGGTGTGATTGTTTTCACTTTATACCACAAAATCCCGACTGACTGACAAAACGCGCCCCTTTTGGAGAGTCTCAAGGCATGTAAATTCGCCGCCGGCACGGGGGACTGGAAGTCCCCCGGTAGTGGGTGGAAAGTCCGCTCTGCGGACTTGGAAAACCCAGGACAGGGGTTCCAGCCCTACCCGTAAGGCAGAGGGAGGTCAGAGAACAGGCGTCAGAGGGCAGGCATCAGGTACACCCCGCCCGTCGCACCCCGCACCCCCAGAATCACGGTTTCGGGCGCGGCTCGACGTGGACGGTGACGCGCTCCAGGCGGGGGAATTGCACCAGGAGGGCGCGCTCCAGCATCTCGGCCTGGAGGTGGGCTTCCTGCAAGCCCAGGTCGCCCGGCAGGGAAAGTTGAATGGCAGCGCTGATGTGCCCGGCGGCGGAGTGGACGCGCACATCGTGAATTACGCCCTGGGGAGTCTGGGAGGCGGCAAAGCGCCGGATGGCGTCCTCCTCGGGGGCCAGCGCCGTCTCGCGGGCGACCAGGAAGCGGGAAGGCAGCGGCTCCAGGTGGGTGACGATGGCGTGAATGCCCGGCCACTTCTGGCGGGCGCGGCGCTCGAAATCATCCGCCAAATCGTGCGCCTGCCGCAGGGAGATTTCCGGCGGCATCTCCAGGTGCAGTTCCACTTCGTAGTCGTCCTGTTCGGTGAGATGGATGTGCAAATCGTGCATCCCCAGCCCCATGGAATCGGCAATCTGGCGCAAATCGTAGGCCATGCGGTGCCAGTCGTCGGTCTGGTCGGGGGCGGCGCGTCCCGGCTCTACGTGGACGAGCACCTCCACCACGTTCTCGAAAGTTTCCTCCAGTCGCTTCTCCACCTCCGAGGCGATAGCGTGCGCCTGCTGCGTACTCATCCCCGGATAGACCTTGAGGTGCAAATCCACAAAGATGGCGTTGGGCGTGCCCCGCGAACGGACGCGGTGGACGTACCACACCCCCGGAACCCGCAAGGCGACCCGCTCCACGGCGGCGGGGTCGAGCATGACGGCGTCCGTCAACCAGCCGGAGGCGTCCCGCAAGATGCCCCAGGCCGCCCGCAGGATGAGCACCACCACCACGGAGGCCACGGCCACGTCCAGCCAGGGCCAGCCCAGCCACACACCGCCCAGCGAGGCCAGCACGGAGAGGGTCACGAACAGGTCGGTTTTGGTGTGCTCCGCATCGGCCAGCAGAATCTGAGAGTTGAGGCGCTTCCCGAAGCGGCTTTCCAGCACCACCACCAGCACGTTGACCGGGAAGGTAAGCGCAATCAGCCCGAAGGTCAGGGGTGTGAGATGCGGGGAAGCGCCCCCCTGGACGCGCTCGATGATGGCCTTGACAATCTCCCAGGCGGCGGCCAGCAACAAACCGCCAATCGCCATAGAGCCGAGGGTCTCGTAACGGCG
>DRKV01000432.1 GCA_011051635.1 Chloroflexota bacterium
CCCTCCAAAACGCTGGGGCAGGCTTTCATGGAGGCCAACCGCCGCATCAATCAGGCCGCCGGGGCACAGGACAGCCGCCACGGGATGGGCACCACCTGCGTGGCCGCCTGGGTTCTGGGAGAGCGCCTCTACACCGCTTCGCTGGGGGATTCACGCCTGTACCTCCTGCGCGACGGGGAACTGCGCCAACTCACCACCGACCACACCTGGGTGCAAGAGGCTATCGAAGCCGGGGCGCTCCTGCCAGAGCAAGCCAAAGGACACCCCAACGCCCACATCGTGCGCCGTTATCTCGGTTCGCCGCGCACCGAGCCGCCCGACTTCCGCATCCGCATGGACGCCTCGGAGAGCGACCGCCAGGCCGAATCCCATCAGGGGATGCCCCTCCGGACCGGCGACCGTCTCCTGCTGTGTACCGACGGCCTCACCGACCTGGTGAGCAACGCGGAAATCGCCGAAATCCTCCGTATGCCCGACCTGGACGTCGTCCTGGATACCCTCATCGAGCGCGCCAACGCCCGCGGCGGACGCGACAACATCACCGCCGTGGTGCTGGAGGCGGAGGACATCCCCGCTCCGCCGCCCGACGATGCGCCGCCAGATACACCGCCAAACGAGAAAACCCGCCGGGATATGCTCCTCTTCGGCGGGTTCGCGGCGCTTTTCGTTTTGGGGTTGTGCGCCCTGACCGTGTTAGCCGTTTTGGGGACATATCTCTGGCTGCGGCCCTGAAAGAAATCGCCCAAAAGAAAAGACCCGTCAGGTCTTGGAGACCTGACGGGTCTTTGGGGAGCGCACCGCCTCACGGCAGCACGGTGTAGTACACCTCATTCCCCAGCGCCAAAAACAGGCGGCGGGAGGGGTTGTCCACGGCGAAGGCCGTAGGGGCGCTGCCTTTCAGGGGGTACAGGGAGCGGTACTGCCGCAAAAAGCGCAACTGCAAACTGAACAAATACACCGCCTCCCGACCATCATCCAGCAGGTAAAGCGCCGGGTCGGGCGGAGAGACGTACTGGAGAGCCGCGAAGTGCGCCCCGGCAAAAGCGGGAGTCTCCTCCTGGCCGGGACGGTCATCGCGCAGAGGGGCAGGGTCTTCGCAGCGCGTCTCCGCCCCGCCGCGGCCCACCACGCAGCGCGTCAGATGCCCGTCGGCGTGCAGGAGAAACAAATCGTCAGGGGTGCGGGCCATATCCACCGCCGTTTCCATCGCGGGAATGTCGTTGTCGAAGAAAAACAGCGGCAGCCCCCGGAAAGTGGCATCCTGCCCCGGATAGACCCACACCGCATTGGCGCGGGGATGCGGGTCGAGCAGGTACAGGTTTCCGGCGTACAAATCCAGCGCCTGCGGCCCGCCCCAGTTCCCGTTGGGGGAAGGCAGCACCGCCTCCAGAGCGCTCTCCCCCACCCGGCAGTAGAGCAGGTTGCCATCCGTATCCACCCCCAGCAGGACGGCGTTGAGGCTGTTGCCCCTGGGCAGGAGAACGATGTCCACCAGCGGCCCCACCCTGGAGGTCGGCCCGCAGCGGAAAGAAGAATCCACCACATAGCCGCGGCTGGTCAACTCCGCCCGCACCACCCCCCCCTCGTGACCGTCCAGCAGGTACAGGTCGTCCCCGTCGGGCAAGATGGCCTGCACCGAAATCCGCTTCACCAGCCCGCCGGGGATGGCCGGTTGAAACTCCACCCGCACGATACCATCGCGGGCGTCCAGATTCGCCAGCAGAGAGCGCCGCAGGGCCTGCGATTCGGGCGTCACCTGATACTCTTCGGCCTTGTCCAGGGCTTCCAGGGCGGCTTGCCAGGCCTCCCGCCGGGCGGCCTCGTCCGGAGCGCTCCCCGCCTGAGCCAGGTAAACCTCCGCCTGCTGGTAGTAGGCGCGGTACAAATCGCCCTTCCCCTGCTGGAAGTAAACCGTCGCCGCCACCGAGACGACCACCAGCGGGACGGCCACCGCCATGAACGCCAGCCAGGAAGCAGGCAACGCCAGGTCTTCCTCCGGCAGGAGCCGCGCCAGGAGGATGCCCGCGGCCCGGCGGCTGTTGCCCAGCGCCCGCGCCAGCCCGTCCCACAAAGCCAGCAGGAAAGGGGCGGCGTTGATTTTCGGCAGAGAGATGCGGGGGAAGGTGCGCCGCCTGCGGCCTGGAGGGGTTTCCGGCGCTTTGGGGGCGGATTCCGCCTTCGGGGGGGGAGGCGTCTCCGGGGGCGGCGCGGGAGCAGCCTCCTCTTCGGGCGGCGTGCCTTTTTGAGGAGGCCGCGCCTCCGAAAGGGAGTCCGTACCCCGCGCCCCCTCTTCGGGGGGCTGCGCCTCCGGGGAGGGCTGCTCCGCTTTGGGGGAGACTATCCGCAAATCTCCTTTGCCGGGAACCGCCCGAATCAGGAGGGCATCGGAGGCGGTTTCCCCCGTACGAAGCAACTGGCGGTAGAGCGCCGCCGGTTCCTGCTCGCGATAGGCGGCCAGCAAATCGGCGTTCCAGCCGGGGACGGAGGCGGCGCTCACCAGGAGGGTGTCGCCCGCCCGCAGGGGCATCTGCTGATAGCGCACGGCGGGGAGGCGGCTGACCCCCAGGCCGCGCCCGCCCAACTCCGAAGGAGGCCAGTACACCGCCCCGTCTTGCGTGGCAGCCAGGGTATGGAGGGGGCCGCACTGCCCCAGGTACAGGCCGTTGGGGCGCAAGACGCCGACGGTGAACAGCCCGATGCTCTGCTGCCCGCGCTGCGCCAGATTGCGGTTGCGGCGCAGAAGCCAGCCGTTGAGGGCCTGCGCCACGGCGCGCATCGCTCCGCTGACCGTGCCGGGGGTGCTGTAATACACCTGGGTCAGGCGCTCGAAGAGTTCCCGTTCCTGCGGAAGGGTGAGGGGAGCGTTGCCCTGCAAGGTCAGGTGCAGGAAAAGGCGCTCCTCCCCGCGGCGGCGGGCAGCCTTCATCGGCGGCAGCACCGCCCACAGGCCGCGGGCCGGGCGCTCC
>DRKV01000433.1 GCA_011051635.1 Chloroflexota bacterium
ATGCGGGCGGCCTGAGCATCGAAGGGGACGGCCAAATCGGTGACGATGCGCGCCAGGTCGCGGCTCAGGAAGGCCGATTCGCGCCCTGCTTCCAGTTTCTTGCGCAGGCCGGGTTTGAGTTCGTCCAGGTGGGCGTAGACGCCCTCCAGGGTGTCGTAGGCCTTGAGAAGTTTGACCGCGGTTTTGGGGCCGACGCCGGGCACGCCGGGGATGTTGTCGGAGGAATCGCCCATCAGGGCTTTGAGGTCCACCACCTGGTCGGGACGGACGCCCAGGTAGGCCTCCACATCGGGCGGGGTGTAGTCTTTGGCCTCGGAGAGGCTGCGCCCCGGCAGGTTGACGATGATGCGCTCGGTGACGAGTTGGAGCAGGTCGCGGTCGCCGGTGAAAATTTTGACCCCCATGCCATCTTCGGCGGCGCGGCGCGCCACGCTGCCCAGCACGTCGTCGGCTTCGTAGCCTTCCATCTCCAGGCGGGGGATGCCGAAAGCATCCACTACCTGCCGGATGCGCTCGATTTGGGGGCGCAGGTCTTCGGGCATCTTGGCGCGGGTGGCCTTGTACTCGGGGTAAAGGTCATCCCGGAAAGTTTTGCCGGTATCGAAGGCCACCGCCAGGTATTCGGGGTATTCGGCCTGCAAGATGCGCAGCAGGACGCTGATGAAGCCGTACACGCCGGCGGTCGGTTCGCCGGTGCTGGTGCGCCAGCGCTCAGCGTTGCCGCGCGTCAGGGCAAAGTAGGCCCGATAGGCCAGGGCGTGACCGTCAATGAGGCAGAGGAGAGGAGGCATGGGGACGGTGGATGGTGGACGATGGACGGTGGATGGTGGACGGTGGACGATGGACGGTGGACGATGGACGGTGGACGGTGGACGGGGAACTACGAGACTACGCGACTACCAGACTACCAGACTACAGAACTACCCCACCCCCTGATGGCGGCGGGTTTGGCGGATGAAGTCGCGAATCAGTTGGGGGGGAGCGGGCTGGGCGCTGCCCATGATGAGATACCCCGGCGCCCAGAAGTCGCCCGAAGGGTTCTCCTCGGCCAGGGGGGGGAAGGCGGCGAAGATGCGCTGCGAGGTATGCCGGCGCAGAATCTGCATCAGGTAACTGGGGGAAGTGTCAGGCGGGACGCTTACAATCCAGTGCAAGTGGTCTGGGCGGATGGCGATGTACTCCAGCCGCCAAGCAAAGGCCAGACACAATTGCCCCACCCATTCGGAGAGACGCCCTGCCAGGTCACCGGTGAGATAGTGACCGGGCAGGCGGGGGATGAGGACGCAGGCGTATTTGAGATGATAGACCGCCGGAGACTCCGGCTCCAATGTGACGATGCCCTCGCCCCGCCCCGCCTGCTCTGGAACGGACTCCCTTGCAGGTGCTACCGTTGTTTGAGGGATGGTCTCCACTTCGGGGGATTGCGCTTCCCCCTCTTCGGAGGGGCGCGCCGTCCAGCGGTTATCGCCCTCCAGGGCCGAGAAATCCACCCGCTCCGGCGGCAACTCGGTCTGAAGCATCCCTTCCGGGGGCAGGACGTGCTGCGAGGGCGGCTCCTGGGGCGCGTCCGCTTTGCCGGGGGCCGGCGGCGCGGGTTTCTCCGCCAGCGCCCGCGCCAGCGAACCGGCCTGGACGCGTATCTCGCTGAAGGGGGTTTCGGCATCGAAGACCAGCGCCAGGACGAAACTCCCGCCCAGGCTGGTGGCGTAGAGCATGTACTCGCTGCCCGTCGCCCCCAGGCGGATGAAGCGCGCCAAATCGCTGCCGCTCCCGCTGGCCCAGTGCCGCGCTACGGTGTGGGCGAGTTCCTGGGCGGCGGGCTGCGAGAGGCCGCCGGCGTAAGCCCACAGGCTCTCGCCGCGCAAAATCATGGCGGCCTGGGCTGCCGATTCCAGGGAGAGGCGCATCAGGTGGCGGGCGGCCTGCTCCACATCGCCCAGCCAGGAAGGCGGGGGTATCTCTTGGGGGCGGGATGAGAGGGAAGTGGATTCCCGAAAACCGGAGCGCACCACGGGAGCATCTTCCGGGGCCTGCTGCAGAGGCAGAGGCGCATCCTCCACCGAGGGTTTCACTCCCCGTCGGACTGCATCCAACAAATCGGGCAGGTAGAACGGCTTGCGGAACACGTTCAATACGGCGGGGTCACGCTGCAAATCGGCATGGCTTTCGGAGGCAAGGAGGATGAAACGCGTCGCGGCGTTGCTCCGCCGCAAAGCATCCATCAGAGCCGAGAGAGCCATATCCGGCAAATCGGAATCCAGAATGGCAACGGCAAAGCGGCGGGAGGCAGCCCGTTCCAGGGCAGCGCGCGCCGAATGCTCCAGCACAACTTCGTACTCCCCCGTCTCTTGAAGCGTCTGCTGGACGAAATCCCCCAGGCCGGCGGCTGGCGTAGCGACCAGAACGGAAGTGCCCATAGCGGTTAAAAGTGTAACACGGGCAACACCGCCCTGCAAGGAGGGCATTTGTTCGGGGTGTACTCAGGGAATGCAGATTTCCCGCCAGCGGGGGCCTAGAAGTCCCCCGCTGGCAGGTGGGAAGTCCGCTCTGCGGACTTGAAGGCGTCAGGGCGGGGGTTCCAGCCCTGCCCGCACTCCCAGTTTCTGCAAAACGTGAGCGCATCCCTGTGGGACAACTGCTCGCAGTTGTCCTACTCTACGAAATGTGAGTACTTCCATCGGCAGGGGAGGCCGAAGCGTTACCTCCAATGGGATATAATCCGTCAGGATAAACATCCCTGATGTACGCCCTCCGCTGCCAGGCCGGACACAATGAAAAATCCCACCCAGAACAACATCCGCTACCGCAACCTGGATGCCGACAAAATCGTGGAAAGCGCCACGATTTTATGCCGCCGCATCCGGGAGCGCTTCCCCGACCGCGGCCTCAACCGGGTTTGTGCTGACCTGCAAGCCGCGGCGGAGGAGACCAAACAGCGCGCCGCCTGGATAGCCCGTCCCCACTGGGCTATCCGTCTCGCTATCGCCGTGGTGGTCGGCGTTCTGCTCTTGATAACGGCGCGCTTGTTCCTCATCATTCATCTTGACATCCGCCAAATTCAGCGCCTGAATCTGGCGGAATTCTTGCAAACCCTGGAAGCGGGCATCAATGACATCATCCTGATTGGGGCGGCGCTCTTCTTTTTCTTCACCGTAGAAAACCGCATCAAACGCCGCCGCGCCCTCGAAGCGCTCCACGAGTTGCGCTCCCTGGCGCACGTGATTGACATGCACCAGTTGACCAAAGACCCGGAGCGCGCCCTGAGGCGCGGCAAATCCACAGCCTCCTCGCCGGTGGAGAGCATGTCTCTCTTCGAACTCTCCCGCTACCTGGATTATTGCAGCGAGATGCTCTCCCTGATTGGGAAAATCGCCGCCCTCTACCTGCAGGAGTTCGACGACCCCGTGGCGCTGGGGGCGGTTAATGAAATCGAGGGGCTGACCACCAACCTTTCCCGCAAAATTTGGCAGAAAATCATGATTATCCACTCGCTGGAGGAGGGGGAAAAGAAGGCCGCCCTGCAGGCAGACCAGGCAGAAAGCACGGATGAATTGAGGCCTGAATAGGCCGGCTGCAAGACAACCGCGAGTAGTTGTCCTACCCTGATTGTTGTCAGTGCCCCCTGACCAATGGGTGCAGGTAGAAGACGGCAGTTGAAACTGCACCGACATCTGCAAAGCCGCCCTTCGGCGGCTGGAATCCAACCTGCGCAGGCAGGTTTCGCAACTGTTGCTGCGACTTCCAGTCGCCGAAGCCGAAACGCATCTACAGGATTTGCTTGCCCCCTGACCAATGTCGCAATTGCTCCGCCGTTTGGATTATGCTATACTCTTGTTATCCTTCTTGCGGAGAGCAGTGTTACAATTTTATTTGCACGCAGGCCGTTGACCTGGGTAACGCGCTCCAATGACAAACTCCCCCGACCTCGCTACATGGGCAAAATGGCGTACCGCTCTCCAGAAATGGGGCATCCACGCTTATGTCGCCACCTTGCTGGAGGCGCTGGGGCCGCTCAACGTGGTGGGAGCACAATTCCTGTATTTCAGCCGCCCCTTCGTGCCCGGCACAACCCGAAAGAGCCAATGGCAAGCCCTGGCCCGCCTGCTCGAAGATAGCGAACAGCGGGATTTGTTCACTCAATTTCTCCAGGAAAGAGACCTTCTATGACGATAACTAGCCTGTCCGGACTGGGCATCGTGGCCTTGTTTCTCCTGCTCATGCTGTTGTTTGCTTTCACAGGGCAGAAGAAATCCCGGCTGCCGTTGCGCCCCATTCCGGCCTTCAAACGGTTGTGGCGCACCATCGGGCTGGCCGTCGAGGACGGCACCCGCCTGCATCTTTCCGTGGGGCGCGGGGCTGTCAACGCCCCGGAAAGCGCCAGCGCTTTCGTGGGCCTGCGCATGGTGCAGCGCATTATGCGGACGGTTTCCATCAGCGACCGACACCCGATTGTCACCAGCGGCGACGGGGCATTGAATATCCTCAGCCGGGACACCTTGCAGGCATCTTACAAAGCCATGGGGCAGGCCGGTCAATATCGCCCTTCAGCAGGGAGACTTACAGGGCCAACTCCCTTCTCCTTTGCGTCTGGCGTGATGTCGGTCATCGCCGACGAGGAAGTCTCGGCTAACGTGCTCATCGGCCATTTCGGGCCGGAAGTAGCCTTGATTTTGGAGGCCGGTGACCGAAAAAACAACCTCACCCTGGCGGGCAGCGACCATCTGCCGGGACAGGCTGTCCTGTACGCTGCTGCTCAAGAACCGCTCATCGGCGAGGAGGTCTACGCGGGAGGCGCATACCTGCAAGCCGGCAACGCTCATACCGCCAGTTTGCAGGCCCAGGACGTCCTGCGCTGGCTGGTGATTCTCGTCATCCTGGGGGGAGCGGTACTGCACTTTCTGGGTTTAGGCAATCTAATTCCCATCGGGTAGGTGGAATGTGAAATTCAAAGCACCCATTGCAACCGTTTTTGCCATTGCGGCAGGGTTCATCGTCTTGATAGGATACTTCGTCGAGACCCCGATACTGCTGGCCGTACGCACGGCGCTCCTGCAATGGGGCATTC
>DRKV01000434.1 GCA_011051635.1 Chloroflexota bacterium
ATCTTCGCCCTGATTGGCGATACTCTCGGGCGCGGTAAACGGGCGATGGGGTTCAGCGTCCAATCCATCTGGAAGCGGGTGCCAATCGTGATTGCACCGCCGCTGGGAGGATACCTGCTGGCCCATCTGGGCCTCGTTCCCGGAATGCGCGTCGGCTTCGGGGTTGCTTTGCTCTTTGCCCTGGCCGCCATTTATTTGCAATCGCATTTCTATCATGCTGCGCCGCCCAAACGGGAAGAGCAACGTGAGCCAATCCGCCTTGTCTGGCAATTGATGCCGGAAGCGTTGCGGCGACTGCTCCTGGCAGATTGTTTGGTGCGCTTCGGCTCCAATCTGGCAGCGATTTACGTCGTCTTGTGGGTCCTCAACGTGCAGGAGAAAACACCGCTGGAATTTGGGGCGCTCATCTCGCTGCAGATGATTGTCGCCATTGCCGGATACTTGCCCGCGGCGTACCTGGCCGACAGGGGGGGGCGGCAGCCTTTCATCCTGGCTACGTTCGCTTTCTTTGCCCTTTTCCCGCTAAGTCTGGTCGCTTTGCCCTCGCGGTGGCTTTTCCTGGCCTTTGTCATCGCAGGGTTGAAGGAAATCGGTGAGCCGGCCAGAAAAGCGCGCATCGTGGATTTAGCGGAAGAAGCGCACCGCGGCCGCGTGGTCGGCCTGTACTACCTGATTCGGGGCCTGGTGACCATCCCCGCTCCGTTTCTGGGCGGCCTGGCGTGGCAGCATGGCACGAATTGGCCCTTCGTCCTGGGCGGTATTGTGGCAAGTCTGGGACTTGGCCTTTATGCCGTAAAACCGAACTTGTCCGGTCAGACAGCCTGATATTTCCATTCGCCCTGACAACCTGCCCAGAACACACCATGAACAGCATCATTCACATCACTTTCCTGCGGCACGGACGCTCGCGGGCGGACGATGAGGGCGTACACGAAGGCCGCTACGATTCGCCCCTCACGGCGGCGGGACGCGCTCAGGCGCAACAGCGCGCCCGGGATTTTCAGCAGCGGGGACTGCGCTTCGGCCTGGTCATCAGCAGTCCTCTGCAACGCGCCCGCACCACGGCGGAAATCATCGCTCAGGCCCTGAACGCGCCCCTCGCCTTCGACGATGACTGGATGGAAAGAGATACCGGTCCGCTGGCGGGCATGAAGCGGGATGTCGCCGCCCTGCAATACCCCAAGCCCGCCTTCCGCAATCCCTACGAACCGATATGGGAGACAGGCGAAAGCGACTGGGCGCTCTACCGCCGGGCAGCGCGGGCCGTGGAGAGAGTCATCCGCCGCGGTGCAGGCCGCTACCTGGTTGTGGCGCACGGCGGCATCCTCAACGCTGCGCTCCGCGCCATCATGGGGAGTTCCCCGCGGGGCGGCGAACCGGAGGTCGTCTTTCGTTTCGGCGACCTGGGGTACGCCTCCCTGACCTACCATCCGCGACGCCACCAGTGGCAATTGCTCGAATTTGCAGGCGGTCTCCCCGCCGACCGGTAACACAACTGCTGGCAGTTGTGCTGCGCTCCTTATGAACGAAGCCGCTTACACTCTCGCCCGCCTGCTCCCCCGCCTGGAAAGCCGCTTGCAGGCCGCAATCGCCGCCCAACCCGCCGACTGGGCGGCCTTTTGCACCCGCCTGGAAACGCACTTCCCCCGCCTGTTCGCACACCTCCGCACTCTGTACGGAGAGCAGTACGATTTCTTCTACTACCTCGAAGAACTGCTCGTCCAGATGGGGCAATCCTGGCTGGAACGCCCGGCGGCGCTCAAGGCGCTGGACGCAACGCGTGAGGCCAAGCCGGACTGGTTCCAATCCCACAAAATGATGGCGGGAATGTGCTACGCGGATTTGTTCGCCGGCGACCTGCGCGGGCTGGGCGAGAAAATCCCCTACCTGCAAGAACTCGGCCTGACCTTCCTGCACATCATGCCGCCCTTCAAAACCCGTCCCGGCGAGAACGACGGCGGCTATGCGGTCAGCGATTACCGCCAGGTTGACCCCCGCCTGGGCACGATGGACGACCTGCGCGCCCTGGCCGAGGCCCTGCGGGAGGCGGGCATCAGTCTGATTCTGGATTTCGTGCTCAACCACACCGCCGACGACCATCCCTGGGCGCAGAAAGCCCGCGCCGGCGACCCGCTTTACCGCCAATTCTACTGGATTTTCCCCGACCGCACCCAGCCCGAGGCCTACGAAAAGCACCTGCGCGAAATTTTCCCCGAAGAGCATCCGGGAGCGTTTTCCCCCCTCCCTGCTCCCTCCCCCCTAAGGGGGGAGGGCCGGGGTGGGGGGAAGGAGTGGGTCTGGACGACCTTCCACACTTACCAGTGGGATTTGAACTACAGCCACATGGCGACCTTCAATCAGATGGCCGCCGAGATGCTCTTCCTCGCCAACCTGGGGGCGGAGGTGCTCCGCTTCGACGCCCTGGCTTTCATCTGGAAAGAATTGGGGACAAGTTGCGAGAGTTTGCCGCAGGCGCACACTCTGATTCGCGCCTTCAACGCCGCGGCGCGCATCGCCGCGCCGGGACTGCTCTTCCTTTCCGAGGCTATCGTTCACCCGGATGAAGTGGCGCAATACATCGCCCCCGAAGAGTGCCAACTTTCTTACAACCCGCTGTTGATGGCTCTCTTGTGGAACACTCTCGCCACCCGCGAGGTCAACCTGCTGGAACAAGCCCTGCGCGAGCGCTACAAATTGCCCCCCGGCACGGCCTGGGTCAACTACGTGCGCTGCCACGACGACATCGGCTGGACCTTCTCCGACGAGGACGCCGCCCGCCTGGGCATCAACGGTTACGACCACCGCCAGTTTCTCAACGCCTTCTACACCGGACGCTTCCCCGGCAGTTTCGCCCGCGGGCTGCCCTTTCAGGAGAACCCCAAAACCGGCGACTGCCGCATCAGCGGGACGTGCGCTTCGCTGGCCGGACTGGAGAAGGCGCTCCGGGAGGAAGGCCCCGAAGAAGTGGAACTCGCCATCCGGCGTATTTTGCTCATCCACGGGGTGATTCTCACCGCGGGGGGGATTCCGCTGCTGTATCTGGGGGATGAAATCGGGACCCTGAACGATTACGGGTTTGCGCGGGACCCCTCCAAAGCCGCCGATTCCCGATGGGTCCACCGCGCCCCCCTAAATCCGGGACGAATCGCCCTTCGGGGGGAGGCGGACACCCCGGAGGGGCGCGTCTTTCAGGGGCTATCGCGTCTCATCCACATCCGCAAGGAAACTCCCGCCCTGAGCGGCGGAACGCTGCACGTCATCCCCACCGGCAATCCGCACGTCCTGGGCTACGTCCGTATCCACGCCGCGGGGCGCGCCCTGGTCTTTGCCAACTTCAGCGAACAGCCGCAGGAACTGGAGGGCAATCTGCTGCGCCTGTACGGTCTGGCTCCCGCCCTGGAAGATTGCTTCAACCGCGAAACGCTGCCCGGTAACCAGCCGTTGCACCTTCCCCCGCTGGGATTGCGAATTCTGACGCCGCACCATTGTTAAAAAAACAAACCTGCCCGCGGGGTACGCGGACAGGTTCGCACACGGGATACCACAGCCTGACAGGCAAAAAATCAAATAGAATCAGCCATCTTATGTTCAACAGAGGCATTTAACGCAGAAACCCCTATTGCATGCTGCCGCCGCCACTCGCTGGCCAGCGAACGCATCTCTTCCTGGCGGCTGATGCGCGAGGATAGCATACTGGCAAAAACTACCATGATGAATGACATCAGCCCCCAAATAGTTATGGCAGCAAGTATCAAGGCAGCGGTACTCATAGCAGACTCCTTCTAGAGTGTCTTCAGACTGCACGAACCAACCTTGCATTTTTGTAAGGTTGACATCACTATATCAGAAACCGCTTCCAAGTGCAATAGGTAATCAGTAGGATGCGCATAAAAATTTCACAAAAACGCCTTCCAGTGGCAACGGAAGGCGTTTTTGTGTCGGGGAGGAGAAAGTCCTCAAATATACAAATCGCGGCGGTTGTAGGCCCAATACGCCGCCGCGAGCATGAGGGCAGTCAGGAGAAGGGAGAGAGTCACGTAGACGGTATCCATGCGTCCGGCACGGTACAACGTGCCGGCATCGAAATATCGGAAGGGGGTAAACCACTTCAGAAAGTCCAGTTTGTCGTGCATCCCGATAGCGACCGAAAGGAAGTAGGTCCCCATGATGACGGCGACCGCGGTCGAGCCGGCGCGTTTGTAACGTTTCATGGAGGCGCCCAGC
>DRKV01000435.1 GCA_011051635.1 Chloroflexota bacterium
ACAACATTCTTTCTCAGGTGGCGGAATACACCGGCAACATCCTGGGCGTGTACGTGATGGGCAAGGCAGCCACGCTGAACGGAGTACGCGGCGACGTGATGATTCCCAACGTGGTGCATGACGAGCATTCCCACAACACCTACCTGTTCCCCAACGTCTTCTGCGCCGAGGATGTAGCCCCCTATCTGGTATACGGCACGGTGCTGGACAATCAGAAGGCAGTCAGCGTATTGGGGACGTTCCTCCAGACGGCGCGCTACATGGACGTTTTCTACCGGGAGGGGTACACCGACATCGAAATGGAGGCCGGGCCTTATCTCTCGGCGGTGTACGAGATGTACCGCCCCAAACGCCATCCGAGCAACGAAATCATCAATCTTTACGGTCTGCCCTTCGACGTAGGCATTTTGCATTATGCTTCGGATACACCCCTGAGCAAAGGCAAGAATCTGGGCGCCGGAACGCTCTCCTATTTCGGGATGGATTCTACCTACGCCACCACGATAGCCATTCTACGGCACATTTTCCGGCGAGAGCGCCAACGCCTGCATTGACCTCTCCCAGGCATCCCCCAAGCCTATGCGTCTTCCTGAGAATATCAAGCGCCACCTGAAGACCGCCGGCGTCACTCCCGAAAGCCCTCCCACGCTGGAAGAGTGGCAGCGGTTTTTGCGCGTCCTGGGACGCAGCGACACCATCCTGCAAAACACAGCGCTTGCGCAGCAGTTGGAGCAACGCTACCAGGAATTGCACTCCCTGTACCGCGTTCTCCAGGGGATTGGGAAAGCCGAAGAGATTGATGAATTGCTCAATACCATCTGTGCGGAACTGGCGCACGTCTTCAGCGTTCCCCAGGCGAGTGTGGCTCTGCTGGACGAGAACCAGACGCATCTGAAGGTAACCGCTGAATACATCGAACCTGACCGGCCTTCCATGCGGGGGATGATTTTGCCGCTGGCAGGCAATCTGCTCGCCCAGGAAGTCATCCAGACGCGCAAAGCAAAAGCCGTCAAGAACATTCTCGCCCAGCCCATTCCATCCGGGCTGAAGAGCATTTATCAGGCTCATGGCACGGTATCCTCCCTGGTCGTGCCCTTGATTGTGCAAGACGAGGTGATTGGCACTCTGGGGCTGGACGCGCTGGAAGAACGCGTCTTCACGCCCCAGGAAATCGAACTTGCGCAGAGCATCGCCATGGCCGCCGGCCAACTCGTCAGGCACCACTACCTGTACCAGGCGCTCCAGGCGGAACTTTCCAGCCGCATTGAAACCGAAGCCGCCCTGCAAAGAGCCATCCGCAAGATAGAAGGCGTCAAGCAAGAATGGCTGGCGATGCTGGACAACCTGCCCTACATCGTTTGCCTGCTGGATGCCGACGGGAAGATTCTGCGCGGCAACCGCACCATCGAGAACTGGGGGCTGGTGAACGTCCACGACTTGCGCGGCCAGAACAGCATCCATGCTTTGTTCCACCCCGATTGCCACGATACCGAATGTCCCTGGCAAACGTTTTTGGAACAAGCCCACAACGCCGTGCTACAAGGGGTAATCGTCCATACGGAAATTCAAGACCCAATCCTGGGGAAATATCTGCGGGTACAAATCCGCCCCCTCCGAAAGCAAAACGGATGGCGAGAAACCCCCGAAGGCGGCGTCGCCACCTTGATTGTGGAGGACATCTCCAATCTCAAAAATGCTGAAGCCGCGCTGGTAGAGGCCAAAGAAGCCGCCGAGGAGACCGCCCGCGCCAAGTCCCAGTTCCTGGCAAACATGAGCCACGAAATCCGCACCCCGCTCAATGCCATCATCGGCATGACCGGCCTGCTGCTGGACACCGCCTTGAACTATGAACAGCGGGATTTCGTGCGCACAATCCGCGCCAGCGGGGACGCCCTGCTCAACGTCATCAACGATATTCTTGATTTCTCAAAAATCGAGGCAGGGATGCTCCAACTGGAAAAAACCCCTTTTGATTTGCGGGACGCGGTGGAGGGCGTTCTGGATTTGATGGCCCCCCTCGTGGGAGAGAAACACATTGACCTTGCCTACGTCATCCAGGATATGACCCCCTCTACGCTGGTGGGAGACATCACCCGCCTGCGGCAGGTGCTCGTCAACCTGGTGGGAAACGCCATCAAATTCACCGAAGCCGGGGAGGTGGTCGTCTCCGTGCAGGCCCAGCGCCTGGACGAAAGAAATTACCGCTTTCACTTCGCCATCCGGGATACCGGCATCGGTATTCCCAAAGAGCACATGGGGCGTCTCTTTCAGTCTTTCAGCCAGTTGGACGCCTCTACGACCCGCAAGTACGGCGGTTCCGGGCTGGGGCTGGCTATCAGTAAACGTTTAGTCGAGATGATGGGCGGGCGCATCTGGGTGGAAAGCACGCTGGGGAAAGGTTCCACCTTCCATTTCACCATCGTGGCCGAGACCCGCCCCGAACAGCGCCGCACGTATTTGAGCGGCAGGCAGCGTCACATTGCCGGACGCCACATTTTGATTGTGGACGATAACGCCACGAACCGCTACATTTTGACCCGCCACGCTCGCACCTGGGGCTTGAAAGCATCCACCTTCTCTTCGGGGGAGGAGGCTGTGCAATGGGTACGACAAGGCAACGAGTTCGATTTCGCCATCCTGGATATGCAGATGCCGGAAATGAACGGCTTGCAGGTAGCCCAGGCGCTAAAGCAAATCGACAAAGTCAAGAATAAGCCTCTTGTTTTATTGACCTCTATTGGGCACGACGACACCGCGTTCGACAAAAGCCTCTTTACAGCCCAAATCACCAAACCCGTCAAGGCAGCGCAATTGTACAACGTGGTGCTCAGCATTCTCGCAGAGAAAACGGGAGAGCAGCCCCGCGTTTCCGGCGGGACAGGGGAATTTCACTTCGACCCATCCATGTCAGAGCGTCTGCCGCTGCGTATCCTGGTGGCGGAAGACAACGCCGTCAACCAAAAGGTCATCCTGCATACGCTGGAACGCCTGGGATACCGCGCCGACATTGCCGCCAACGGCTACGAGGTACTGGATGCTATCGAACGGCAATGGTACGACGTGATTTTGATGGACGTTCAGATGCCCGAAATGGATGGTGTAGAGGCCACCCGCCAAATTCGGGAGAGAATGCCCACCGACAAACAACCTCGCATTATCGCTCTCACCGCTCATGCCCTGACGGGAGACCGGGAGCGTTATCTGGATGTAGGCATGGATGACTACCTCAGCAAACCGGTGCGTCCTGATGCGCTGGTCGAGGTATTGCGTCAATGCGAACCCCGTACCGACCTTCCCGGCACAGCCCCCCTGGCCCAGAGGAACGCCACGCCTGGACAGCACGTCTCCATCGAACCAGCCGTGTTAGACCGTCTGTACACCGTGATTGGCAAAGACCGACCGCAAATGATGTTGGAACTGATTGATACTTTTCTCAACGACATCCCCAAGCGATTCACCCACATTGAACAAGCCCTGGAAGACAACGACACAGAAAGCATCAGAGCCGAAGCCCATCCCATGAAATCCAGCGCAGCCAGTCTGGGGGCGCTGCAATTTTCTCGCATGTGCGAACAACTGGAGCGCATGGCATCCGACAACAACCACTCTGAGGCCATTCCGATTTTGTACGGCAAACTGCAAGAAGAATTCAATCGCATTCAGCAGGCATTGGAACAATACAAACGTTCTCTACTCCACTGAAAGGAAAAATCATGCACTACCGACGCCTGGGAAAAACCGGCATCAAGGTAAGTGAAATCTCCCTGGGTGCCTGGGTAACGTTTGGCGCACAGATTGACGACAACACCGCCGTCGGGTTGATACACGCCGCTTACGAGCAGGGTATCAACTTCTTCGACAACGCCGACGTGTATGCCGAAGGCCGCGCTGAGATGGTGTTGGGGCAGGCCATTCGGGATTTGCCCCGCGAGGCGCTGGTGCTTTCCAGCAAGGTATTCGGCCCGACCATGCCCGGCCCCAACGGGCGCGGGCTTTCCCGCAAACACATCACCGAATCCGTACATGCCTCGCTGAAGCGCCTGGGTACGGACTACCTGGACATCTACTTCTGCCACCGCTTCGACCCCGACACCTCCATCGACGAGGTGGTACGCACGATGAGCGACCTGGTGCGCCAGGGGAAAATTCTCTACTGGGGTACTTCGGAGTGGCAGCCGTGGCAGATTGCTCTGGCGTGGGGCGTCGCCCAGCGGGACGGGCTGGTGCCTCCAGCGGTGGAGCAGCCGCAGTACAATATGTTCCACCGGCGGCGCGTGGAGGAAGAATTGACCCCCCTGTGCCGCGAAATCGGGTTGGGATTGACGACCTGGAGTCCCCTCGCCTTTGGGATTTTGACCGGCAAGTACAACGACGGCATCCCGGAGGACAGCCGTGCCGCCCAGGAGGATACCTTGTGGCTGCGAGGGCACATCACTCCCGAGCGCATCGCGATTGTGCGCGCCCTGGGGGAGGTGGCCGCTCAAATCGGGCTGAGCACCGCCCAACTGGCGATTGCCTGGCTCCTGCGCCGCAAGGAGGTCAGCACGGTGATTACCGGCGCGACGCGCGAAGAACACATCCAGGAAAACGTGGCCGCCGGCGAAGCCGTCTCCCGCCTGACGGACGATGTGCTGGACGCTGTGGAGGAGATTCTGGAGAACGCCTGCGAGTTGTAGCAAAAAATCCCCACCGCGGCGGGGATTTTTGTGTTTTTGGGCTGATTGGCTGACAAGACGCGCCGCTGTGTTTTTCTCACACGGGGACACGGGGAACACGGAGTTTTTTTGACGAAATGCTGTGTTCCTCGTTCCCCCTTCCCGGCCTTCCCCCAAAGGGGGCAGGGGCGGTTCTCCCCCCCTTGGGGGGAGATGTCCGCAGGACAGAGGGGGGGCGCGTCAGCAGCCGGTCACTTATCGGCCAGGGGGAGTTTCAGGGGGGCGAGGGGGTCAGGCATTCCTTCGAAGTTGGCGAAGACTAAATTCTGGAAATTCCACCCCAAAACGCGTCGGGCGCGCTCGAAAAGGGCGAGGTAACTTTCGGGGAGGCGGGCTTCCCAGCGCAATCCCAGCAAGTCGCCGACGGCGCGGATGCTTTCGGGCGTTTCCCCCTCCAGTTCGGCGAAATCCCCGTAGGGCAGTTCGTCCAGGGTGACGAGGACCCCCCGCAGGCGGTACGCGGCGCGGTATTTCTCGTAGACAACGCTGACGCGGTAGCCCAAGGCTTCGAGGAAATGGCGGGCGGCGTCGAAATCGCTGACTTCAAATTCGATTTCCTGGCGCAGGCGCACGCCGCCGCGGCTCTCGGCAGGGCCTTTGTAGGTCAGGCGGGCGGCGGAATCCCGGCGCAGGCGCAGGACGCGGTAGCCGCGGCTCAGGCTGCCGTCGGGCGTATCGAAGCGCAGGTTGCGCTCGAAGGTGCGCGGCTGGACGAGTTCGCCGCCCAGCGCCTCCACCCGCTCCCGCAGACGCTCCAAATCGGCGACCCGGTACTTGACCTCCAGTTCCCGCTCGCTCTTCATCTCACCACCTGCCCACTTGCAAACTTTCTCACT
>DRKV01000436.1 GCA_011051635.1 Chloroflexota bacterium
TCCCTGCGCGCCGCCTGGCTGGACGGAAAAATCTCCACCCCGGAGGAAGAACGGGCTTTGCTGGAACGGCTGCTGGAGGAATGACGTGCGGAGTGCGGAGTGCGGAGTGCGGAGTGCGGAGTGCGACGTGCGACGTACTCCCCATCCCATCACCTCCCCATCACCCCATCCCACCACCTCATCATCCCATCATCTCCCCATCACCCACTCACCCCGTCACCCACTCACCCGCTCACCCATGCCCCACTACACCATCCGCACGGCGCGGCGCAGCGACCTCCCCGCTCTGGAGTGGGACGGCGCTTACACCCACTTTCGGCGCCTTTTCGCCCGCGCCTACGAGTACGTCCTGCGCGGAGAGGCCACCATCTTCCTGGCCGAGCACCCGCAGGACGGCATCGTTGGGCAGGTCTTCGTGCAGTACGAGAGCAACCGCCCCGAACTGGCCGACGGGAACGAGCGCGCTTACGTGTACAGTTTTCGGGTCAAGCCGGCCCATCGGGGACAGGGCATCGGCACGCGCCTGATGGAGACCGTCGAAAACGACCTGCGGGCCCGCGGTTTCCGCCGCGTCACCCTGAACGTCGCCAAAGACAACCCCCGCGCCCGGCAACTTTACGAACGCCTCGGCTACCGCGTCGTCGGCGAAGACCCCGGTCAATGGTCATACGAAGACCACAACGGGCATCGCCGCTTCGTCAGCGAACCCGCCTGGCGGATGTGGAAAGAACTCTCTCCCAAGACCTGACGGGTTTTGGAAACCCGTCAGGTCTCGCGAGGTCTCCCAAAAACCCGTCAGGTCTCATCAAACCTTGCCGAAGCAAGACAACCGTGCTAAAATTGCAGCGGTTCTCGTAACCACCCCGATACAGCGCTGCGCCGAAAAGTGGGTAACCCCCACTTTTCTTTGTTGTAGCGCCCAACACAAAAACCTGCCCCCAGACCACCGGTAACGATGGAGTTAGAGAAGAACCAGCATGAAAAGTGAGTTTTCCCTGGCCTTCAACGAAGTGTTGGATGCCAAACAACTACCCAGAGAAGTCATCATCGAGGCCATTGAGACCGCAATCGTCTCGGCCTATCGCCGCGCCGTCAATGCTCCCAACGCCCAGAGCGTCACAGCAAAAATAGACCCCGAGAGCGGGAAAATCACCGTCTGGGCGGAGAAGGAAGTGGTGGAAAGCGTGCAAGACAACCGCACCGAGGTCACCCTGGAGGAGGCCCGCCGCTCCGACCCGGAAGCCGAACTGGGCGACCTGGTGATGGTGGAGAGCACCCCCACCGACTTCGGGCGCGTCGCCGCCCAAACCGCCCGGCAGGTCATTCAGCAGCGCCTGCGAGAGGCCGAGCGCGAGGAGCAATACAAGTACTTCTCGCTGCAAATCGGCGAAATCGTCAGCGGTATCGTGCAGACCATCAGTCGGGGGCACGTCACCGTCGGGCTGGACAAGAACGCCGAAGGGATTTTGCCGCGCAAAGAACAAATCCCCGGCGACCGCTTCCACGTCCACGAGCGCATCCGCGCCCTGCTGCTGGAAATCAAGCAGAGCAACCGCGGGCCGCAAATCATCCTTTCGCGCACTCACCGCAAATTCCTTATGCGCCTGCTGGAAAACGAAGTGCCCGAAATCTATCACGGGCAAATTGAAGTGCGCTCCATCGCCCGCGAACCGGGGCACCGCTCCAAAGTAGCGGTTTACGCCCTCCGTCCCGGCATCGACCCGGTGGGAGCCTGTGTCGGCATTCGCGGCGTCCGCATTCAGGCCATCGTGCGCGAACTGCAAAACGAGAAGATTGACGTCATCGAGTGGAACCCCGACCCGCGCATCTACATCGCCAAGGCCCTCAGCCCGGCGCGCGTTCTCAAGGTGTATCTCGACACCCGCGGCAAATCCAAGACGGCCACCGTCATCGTGCCCGAAGACCAACTCAGTCTGGCTATCGGTCGCGACGGGCAGAACGCCCGTCTGGCCGCCAAACTGACCAACTGGCGCATTGACATCAAGAGCCTGAGCGAGGCCGTCGGCGATGTTCTCTTCCGCTTGCAGAACGACCCGGAATACATGCCCTACGCGGCGATGGAAAGCGAGACCGTGCCTCAGGTGGAGGCCATCCTGGCCAAGAAAGCCGAAAACCGGCCTCTGAACCCCGAGGAATACCGCCTGCTGCAAGATTTCATCGAACGCATCGAAGGGCGCGTCGCCGAAAAGCGCGAACTGGAAGAACAAGAACGCCTGCGGAAAGAAAAGGCCGCCCGCAGCAACATCCCTGCGGAAGCCTTCGAAATGCCCGTGGAGGAACTGGAACTCTCCCTGCGGATTGTGGCGCTGCTGCGCGAAGCGGGTTACGAGACCGTGGGCGATGTCATGGCGCAACTCAAAACCGATTCGGATGAGATTTTGAAATTGCAAGGCTTCGGCCCCAAGGCAATGGAATCTTTGCAAGAGGCCATTGCCGCCGTCCATTTTGAGGAGCCTGTTCCCGAAGCCGGGGTGGAGGAGGCCGCCGCTCCCGTGGAGGGTGAAGGTGAACCCCAGGCTGAGGAGGGTGCGGAATCCGCTCCTGAGGGCGAAGAGACGCCTCAAATAACGGTAGCAGCCCCAGAGGAGGCCGAATCCGCCCCCGAAGAGGACGCCGCCTCCGAAGGCGAATCCCAACCCGCCGAGGAGAAGGATTACCTCGAAGACAAGGATATGCTCCTGGAAGAGGAATCCGACTCCGAGAAGAAGAAATCCAAGAAAAAGTCCAAAAAGAAAAAGAAGAAGTACGTCCAGGTGGAATACGACCCGGACGAAGACACCGTCATCTACCGCAAGAAGCACAAGCGCGGTGAAGATGAGTGGAAAGAGATTGACTGGTAGCCCTTTCTCCGGAACGGAGCCATGACCCGGAGTACCGCCAAATCCAAAAAGAGCAAGCGAAAACCCAGGCACGTGCCAAAGCGCACCTGCGTCGGCTGCCGCCGGGTGGATGAGAAACGCGCCTTGATACGCGTCGTCCGCCGCCCCGATGGGGTTTTCGTAGACCCCACCGGCAAGATGCCCGGACGCGGCGCTTATCTTCACGACGACCCCGCCTGCTGGGAACGCGGCCTGCAAGGCGCGCTGGCGCGGGCGCTAAAAACCGAATTGACAACCGAGGACCAACAGCGTTTGCAGACATTCGCGGCCACATTGAAGGCCCATCCTGCAGAGGAGCCAGACGCATGACCGGCGCTTGAACGCCGCCCGCGGGGGATTTCTGCCTCGCAGGCTGGCCTCTCGGCTCATGAGGCACGCAAAACGCTGCACAACAGGAGGTGCCGTGTATGAGCAACCAAGGCAAACAAATTGAACTCCCTGCCAGCCTTACCGTGCGGGAACTCGCCCAACGGCTGAACGCCAGCCCGATTGCCGTCATCAAAGAACTGATGGCAAACGGCGTGATGGCTAACATCAATCAGCAGATTGATTTCGAGACCGCCGAAATCGTAGCCGCAGAAATGGGCTACGAAGTGGTGCGTCCCCACGCGCAGGAGCAGGCCGGCAAGAGCCTGCAAGATTTGCCCCGCTGGCGGCAAATCATCGCCCAGGAGAATCCCAAAAATCTGGTGCCGCGCCCTCCGGTAGTCACCATCCTGGGACACGTAGACCACGGCAAAACCACCCTGCTGGACGCCATCCGGCATACCAACGTGGCGGAACGCGAGGCGGGAGGCATCACCCAACACATCGGCGCATACCAGGTAGAACACCAGGGACGCCTCATCACTTTTCTGGATACCCCCGGCCACGCGGCCTTCACGGCTATGCGGGCGCGAGGGGCGCAGGGGGCCGACATCGTCATCCTGGTCGTGGCCGCCGACGATGGCGTGATGCCGCAAACCCGCGAGGCAATTGACCACGCCAAAGCCGCCCAGGTGCCTATCATCGTGGCGCTCAACAAGATGGACAAGCCCAACGCCAACCCGGAGCGCGTCAAGCAGCAATTGGCCGATGTCGGCCTGGTGCCCGACGAGTGGGACGGCGACACGATGGTGGTGCCCATCTCCGCCAAACAGCAGCAGGGGTTGGATGACCTGATGGAAGCCATCCTGCTGGTGGCCGATACGATTGACATTCTCGCCAACCCCGACGGCACCGTGGTGGGAACCGTCATCGAGGCCCGGCGCGACAAAGGGCGCGGGGTGGTCGCCACCCTCCTGGTGCAGAACGGCACCCTGCGGATGGGACAAACCATCCTGGCGGGCGATACCTACGGCAAATTGCGCGCCATGTTCGATTTCCGCGGGAAGAAGGTGCGTAAAGCCGGCCCTTCCACACCGGTTTCTGTCATGGGACTGCGCGATGTCCCCATGGCAGGAGACCTGTTCGAGGTAGTCGAGAACGAGCGCAAAGCGCGTGAAATCGTGGCGCAACGCGCCGAACAGACCCGGCAAAGCGTCAAGCAAAAACAAGCCATCAGCCTGGAGCAACTTTTCAGCCAGATGCAAAGCGGCGCGCTCAATGAACTGCGCCTGATTGTCAAGGTGGATGTGCAAGGCTCTCTGGAGCCTGTCGTCTCCTCGCTGGAAGACCTGAGCACCGACGAACTGAAAATCAACGTGCTGCATGCCTCCACGGGCAACATCAGCGAAAACGACGTGATGCTGGCAACCGCCTCAAATGCAGTGGTCATCGGCTTCAACGTTCAGGCCGACGCCCCGGCCCGCAAACTGGCGGAAAGCGAAGGCGTCTCCATCCGCACCTACAACATCATCTACCACATGCTCGAAGACGTGGAGAAGGCGCTCAAAGGGCTTCTGGGGCCGGAGTACGAAGAAGAGGTCATCGGCCACGCCGAAGTACGCGCCGTGTTCCCCGTGCGCGGCGGACAGGTGGCGGGATGCCGCGTCCTGGACGGCGTCATCCGCCGCAATGCCAAAGCCCGCCTGAAGCGCGGCGAAAAGACGGTGTACGACGGCGAAATCGCCTCCCTGAAGCATCACCAGGAAGACGTGCGCGAAATGCGCCAGGGCTTCGAGTGCGGCATCAACCTGAAGAACGTCAACGAGTACAAAATTGGCGACATCATCGAGTGTTACGTCGTCAAAGAAAAGGAAGTCTTGTAAGATGGTATCCAAAATGCGTACGCGGCGCATCGCCGACCGCATTCGGGAAGAACTCTCAACGTTGCTGCTCATGGAAGTCAAAGACCCGCGGGTGGCAGGCGCGACGATTACCGATGTAGAAGTAGACCGGGAACTGGCCTTTGCCAACGTGTACGTTTCTTGCGTGGAAGGCAGCCAGCGGGCCGAGGAAATCCTGGAGGGGTTGAACCACGCCGGCGGTTTCCTGCGTTCCGCCCTGGCGCAGCGCATTCAATTGCGCGTCTTCCCGCGTTTGCGTTTCCACTGGGACCCGACGCCGGAACAAGCCGACCACATGGAACGTCTCTTTGCCCAACTGCGCGCCGAGCGCCAGGGCCAGACGGAGAGCGCCGAGGGCGAGTCCGCCTCCGAAGAGCAGCGCCCCGCATCACCACAGGAAGGAGATTCCCCTGTTGTCTGACCATGCCCCAGATGCCATCGGGCGTGCAATCGCCCAGGCTGAAAACATCTTACTGGTATCCCACATCCGTCCCGACGGAGACGCGGTTGGCTCTCTCCTCGGCTTGGGATGGAGTCTCAAAGCCGCCGGAAAGAACACCCAGATGGTGCTGAACGATGGGGTTCCGCACAACCTGCTCTATTTGCCCGGCAGCGACGAAATCCAGAAAAAAGCGCGGCAGTCCTACGATTTGAGCATCGTGCTGGATTGCTCCGACCTGGAACGGAGCGGCAAAGTCTTCAACGATTCGCTGCCGCCCGACATCAACATAGACCACCACCCCACCAACACGGCATTTGCCCGTTACAATCTGGTAGAATCGCGTTCGGTAGCCACAGCGGAGATTTTGGCCCGCTACATCCCCCAATGGGGACTGCCCCTCCCTCCGGAGGCAGCCAGCGCCCTGCTGACCGGGATGCTCACCGATACCCTGGGCTTCCGCACCCCCAATATGAAGCCGGATGTCCTCCGATTGGCCGCTACCCTTATGGAACAGGGCGCAGACTTGCCGACCCTGTACTTCCGGGCGCTGGTGCAGCGAGACTTCCAGGCTGTCCGCCTGTGGGGTGAAGGGTTGCGCCGTCTCCAGCGCACCGGGCGCATCGTGTGGACCACCCTGACCCTGGAGGACAAGCAACTGATTGATTATTCGGGCCGGGATGATGCCGACCTGATAAACGTCCTTTCGAGCATTGGAGACGCCGACATCGCGCTCATCTTTGTAGAACAAAACGCGGAGCGGGTGAAAATCAGTTGGCGCTCCCAGCAACCTTTTGATATTTCCCAGGTAGCAGTCCACTTCGGCGGAGGCGGCCACAAGAACGCCGCCGGCGCGGAAGTGACCGGCACACTGGAAGATGTACAGGAACGCGTTCTGCTGGCCACTCAGGCGGCCTGGGAAAGCCAGGCTGCTCGCCTTCATCAGGGCGAGGCACTGGTAGTCCCAGCAGGTTGATTATTTCCATACTCCCCACACCCCATTTCCAAAACGCAGTACGGAAGGAAGTAGCATCTCATGACGCCTAGAAAATACAACTCCAGTCCCCAAGACCTCGCCAGCAGCGTTGTATCCGGCGTGCTGGTAATTGACAAGCCTGTGGGCATCACCTCGCATGATGTCGTCCAAATTGTGCGGCGCGGTACCGGCATTCGCCGCGCCGGTCACACCGGCACGCTCGACCCCCGCGCTTCCGGCGTTTTGGTGGTGCTCATCGGCCCGGCGGTACGTCTGAGCGAATTCGTCTCCGCCTCCGACAAGCGCTACCAGGCCACGCTGCGCCTGGGAACCTCCACAGACACCTACGATGCCGAGGGCACCGTCACCCAGACGACCTCCCCTGAGGACATCACCGAGGAACAGTTCGAAGAGGCTCTCAAGCAATTCGTGGGCGAGATAGAACAGGTTCCCCCGCCCTACTCCGCCGTCAAGGTCAAAGGGCGCAAAGCCTACGAACTCAGCCGCAAAGGGCAGAAAGTGGAACTGCCTCCCCGCAAAATCAACGTCTACAGCCTGGAACTGCTGGAATGGGTTCCCCCGGAGGCCGTTGTGGATGTGTACTGCTCCTCCGGAACCTACGTGCGCTCCCTGGCCCACGACGTTGGCAAGGTGCTGGGCTGCGGCGCGCATCTCGTGGAGTTGCGCCGCACGAAGAGCGGACAGTTCACCTTGCGGGATGCCGTCCCGCTGCGCAAACTGCGGGACGCCTTTTTGACCGGCGATTGGTACAAGTACCTCATTCCCGCCGCCGAAGCCCTGGATTGGCCTTACAAAGTGCTCAACTCCGAGGAAGTGGAGATGGTGCGCTTTGGCCGCCGCCTGCCCGCCGACCCGGAGGCGGAAACGCACAACGGCATGATTCGCGCTATCACCGAGCAAGGCGACCTGGTGGCCCTCCTGCGCCTGGAGAAGAACGACGACGGGACAACAGAATGGCAGCCGGCCAAGGTTTTCTTCCAATCCTGAGGTCATCTTCCCCCCAATGCAATCCCCGATGCCCGACAGATACCTGTCGGGCATTGTTACGCAGGTGACCCTATGCGCCACATAACAACCCTGGACGAAATCTCCCTCGCAGACAGTTGGCTCACTATCGGCGTCTTCGACGGCGTCCATCTCGGCCATCAGGCCATCATCCGCCGCCTGGTGGCAGGAGCGCGTCGCGCCGGCGTTCCCGCCGTGGTGCTGACCTTCCATCCGCACCCCGAAGCGGTGCTCAAGGGCTTGACGCAGCCCTTCTATCTCACCCTGCCGGAGGAGCGCGCCGCTCTGTTAGGCTCTCTGGGCGTTGAGGTGGTCGTTACCCAGCCATTCACCAGGGAACTGGCCTCCCAGCCCGGAGAGGCCTTCCTGCGGCGGCTCAAAGAACATTTGGGGTTCTCCCACCTGTGGGTAGGCTACGATTTCGCTATGGGGCGCGCCCGCGATATGGATACCGCCCGACTGCACGCCCTGCAAACCAAATACGCTTATCGCCTGGAGGTGCTGCGCCCGGTCATCATCAACGGCGAGACCATCTCCTCCAGCAAAATCCGCGCCTGGCTGCGGCTCGGCGAAGTGGAGCGGGCCAACCGCGGTTTGGGACGTCCCTACACCCTGAAAGGGGAGGTCGTTGCGGGGGATGCCCGCGGCAGGCAGATTGGCGTTCCTACCGCCAACGTGCGCCCCCCGGCGGAGCGGCTCGTCCCGGCGCGGGGGGTGTACGCCTGTCGGGTGCGGGTAGGAGAAACCCTCTACCGGGCGGCAACCAACATCGGGATACGTCCCACTTTCGACGGCGATTCGTCCCCTCCGCAAACGGTGGAGGCGCATATTCTCGATTTCGACGGCGACCTCTACGGGGAGGAAATCGAGGTACAATTTTTGCGCCGGCTGCGCGATGAGCGCCGCTTTGCGGGAATTCAGGATTTGCTGGGACAGATTCACCAGGATATCCAATTGGTACGGGAGGTGGTATCCCTGTGAAGGCTTATCTCGACTTGATGCGCTACGTGCTGGAAAACGGCAGCGACCGGCAAGACCGCACCGGGGTAGGGACGCGGGCCATCTTCGGCTACCAGATGCGTTTCGATTTGCAGGAGGGGTTTCCCCTCCTGACCACGAAGAAACTGCACTTGCGTTCTATCATCTACGAATTGCTCTGGTTCCTGCGCGGGGAGAGCAACGTCCGTTTTCTGCGCCAGAACCGCGTCCGCATCTGGGACCCCTGGGCGGACGAGAATGGGGAATTGGGGCCGGTCTACGGGGTGCAGTGGCGCGCCTGGGAAGGGCCGGACGGGAGTACGATTGACCAGTTGGGGCAGGTCGTGGAGAGCATCCGCACCAATCCGACTTCGCGGCGTCTGATGGTGAGCGCCTGGAACGTCGCCAAACTCCCGGAGATGGCCCTGCCCCCCTGTCACGTCCTGTTCCAGTTTTTCGTGGCCGAGGGCAGACTCTCCTGCCAGGTGTACCAGCGCTCGGCGGACGTTTTCATCGGGCTGCCTTTCAACATCGCTTCCTACGCCCTGCTGACGATGATGACCGCCCAGGCGACGGGTTTGCAACCCGGAGAACTGGTGCATACCCTGGGCGACACGCATCTGTACCACAATCACTTGCACCTGGCGGAGGAGCAGTTGCGCCGCGAACCTTACCCCCTGCCCCGTATGCGTCTCAACCCCGCGGTGAGCGATTTGTTCGCCTTCCAGTACGAGGATTTCACGCTGGAGGGGTATCGGGCGCACCCGCACATCAAAGCGCCGGTGGCGGTGTGAGGGGATGGTTGGGTAGTTAGATAGTTGGGTAGTGGGATAGTCA
>DRKV01000437.1 GCA_011051635.1 Chloroflexota bacterium
AAGAGCGGCAGCATGACCTGCCCCATGAAGAGGAGACTGATGAAGGGGACGCCGCGCACCATCTCAATGTAGACGATGCTCAGGGTGCGCATGATGGGCAATTCGGACTGCCGTCCCAGGGCCAGGATGACCCCGAAGGGGAAGGAGAAGACAATGCCCACCACGGCCAAAATCAACGAGAGAAGCAGACCGCCCCAAAAGCGGGTCGGGATGACAGGGAGCAGTCCCGGATTGGCGGGGTCGTACTCCGGGCCGAAGCCGTTGACGATGAAGATGGCCAATGGGAAGTAGAGTATCCACAGGGTCGTGGTCAACTTTCCGAGATGTGCCCCCCAGCGTTTGCCAATCCACCAGAAGATGATGCCCGCGACGGAAAGTCCCACCAGCAAGGCGCGGACTTTCAGGGAGAAGGGAATTAGGGCGATGGCAATCGGCAGGCCGGTCAGCACCCAGGCGACCATTTCCTTGTGCTTGACCCACACACCCCAGGACAGACCCACGGTGGCAGCCAGCAGGTAGAGCACCAGCCAGATGCGCCAGACTTCATCGGGCTCTCCCGGAATCTGACTGGGGTATTGCCCAACCAGGAACAGACGCAGGTTTGCGGGGACGACCTGCCAGCGGGCAGTGGTAAAGGCCCAATGGATGGTGCCGCGCAGGACGACGTACACAACCGCCAGCGAGATGATAGTCAGCAGGGAGTTGAACCAGTTGTTGAACAGGTTCTTTAGCACCCAGCCGAGCGGCGTAGAGCGTTCCGACGGCGGCGGCAAAATCTCTTTTTGTTCTGTGAGTGTAGTCATGGTTACCGCTCCACCAGTCGAATGCGTTTGTTATACCAGTTCATGAAGGCGGAAGTCAGCAGACTAAAGGTCAAATAGGTTGCCATCATGATGGCTGTCATTTCCACGGCGCGCCCGCTCTGATTGATGATGGTTCCGTAAACATGAACGATGTCGGGATAGCCAATGGCGATAGCCAGGGACGAGTTCTTGGTCAGGTTGAGGTACTGACTGGTGAGGGGGGGGACGATGACACGCAGCGCCTGCGGGAAGACAATCAGCCGCAGAGTCTGGAAGCCGTTCAACCCCAGGGCGCGGGCCGCTTCCGTCTGCCCTTTGGAGACGGCCTGAATGCCGGCACGCACCACTTCTCCGATGAAGGCTGCCGTGTAGAGTACCAACCCCGACAACAAGGCCATGAATTCAGGCGAAAAGACCCGCCCGCCGATGATGTTGAAACCTTTTTCCGGCAATTCAGGAATGGTGGGAGTTAACGGAGCCTGGGGCAGGATGAACCAACCGATGATGCCAATGACAATCCAGGTCAGCGGGGACCACAGCCCGATGAGCGGCATCCGCCCGGTTTTCACTCCCTGCCTGTGAAGGACGATACCCACAACGATGGCGACAATCAGACCAAATCCGAGGATGTACAGGTAAGACTGAAAAGTTTCAGTGGGTATCCCCCAGGGGAAGGCTATGCCGCGCTTACTAAAGTAGAAATCTCCGAGGCGCAAGGCATCGCGCACATCTGGGAATTTCAGGAAAAGCCCCTGATACCAGAAAATCAGGAAGACGAGCAGGGGGATATTGCGGAAAAGTTCTACGTAGGCCCCGGCCAGACGGCTGATGAGCCAGTTCCCAGAGAGGCGGCTGACGCCGATGATAATGCCCACGATGGTGGCGAAGAAGATGCCCAGGACGGATACCTGGATGGTGTTCAGTACGCCCACCAGGTAGGCTCGCAGGTAAGTATCCTCCCGGCTGTAAGAGATTAACTTTTCCCCGATATCGAAACTGGCGGTAATCTTGAGAAATTTCAGACTGAGCGGCAACCCCAGGGCTTCCAGCGAGCGATTCATGTTGTACCACAAAGAGTACAATATCCCTGCCACAATGGCGAAGACCAGAATTTGCGCCAGGATATTGAGGTAACGCTCATCTCGCCAGAAGGGGATATTCGATTGCTCAGGTGCATGAGCGCTCATGTTTCACTCCCTTTGCGATGGCTTCTAATGCAAGGAAGCAGGGGAATCAAGCCCCTGCCTCCTCGCATTAGAGAATTCTGAGAGACGGATGTTACCGGATGGGCGGGGCGTACAGGATGCCGCCGTCGGTGTACAGGCTGTTCAGGCCGCGCTCGATGTAAGTGGGGGTGTCGGGACCCAGGTTGCGGTCGTAGATTTCGGCGTAGTTGCCAACGTACTTGATGATGTTGTAGGCCCAGTCGTTGCTCAGGCCGAGTTTCGCGCCCATGTCGCCTTCCAGACCGAGCATCTTCTTGACGGTGGGATTCTCGGTACTGGCTTTGATGTCGTCCACGTTGGCGGAGGTGATGCCGTATTCTTCAGCCGTGAAGGTGGCGAAGACGGTCCACTGCACGATGTCGTACCACTGGTCGTCGCCGTGGCGTACCACAGGGCCGAGAGGCTCTTTGGAGATGGTCTCTTCCAGGATGACGTGGTCGGCGGGGTTAGCCATCACCGTGCGGCGGGCTACCAGACCGGATTTGTCGGTGGTGTAGGCATCGCAGCGGCCTTCTTCGTAGGCGCCGGTGGTCTCGTCGGCGGTCTCGAAGACCAGGGGGGTGTAGTCAATCCCGCGGGCGGCGAAGGTGTCGGCCAGGTTCAACTCGGTGGTCGTGCCGGCGCCCACGCAGATGGTCGCCCCATTCAGGTCTTCCAGCGTCTTGATGCCGCTCTCCTTGCGGACGATGAAGCCCTGCCCGTCGTAGAACGTGGTGGCGGTGAAGTTGGCGCCCAGTTCGGTGTCGCGGGTCAGCGTCCAGGTGGTGTTGCGGATGAGAACGTCAATCTCGCCGGTCTGCAGGGCAGTGAAGCGTTCCTTGGCGGTCAGCGGGCGGTATTCCACCTTGCCGGGGTCGCCGAAGATGGCCGCAGCCAGGGCTTTGCAGAAATCAACGTCGAAGCCGGAGAAACTGCCGTCTTCGTTCAGGAATCCGAAGCCGGGAACAGCCGAGTTCACACCGCAGATAAGTTTGCCGCGGTCCTTGACGGTCTGCAGCGTGTTGCCGCCCATTGCGGGAGCCGCTTCGCCGCCCTCGGCGGGTACTTCTACGGTCACAATCACCGTCTCGACCACTTTTTCGGTTTTGGTCTCAGGGGTGGCTGCGCCGCTGCAAGCAGTAGCGACCAGAGCGAAAACCATCAGGACGGCAAAGATTGCCAGCCATTTGCGTTGCATATTACTTCCTCCTTAGAGAGAAACAAAGAAAGGGCCACTGGGGAGCGCGACAACCTCCCCACAACGTTATGTCGCGAACTACAAGGACATTGCCGGAAACGTTTCCAACTTTGAGCGAATATCACCTCCTTCGGATTACCGCTGCTTTGTAGATGTATTGCTGAAAGGGGAAATAGGGAACGGCAAGATGCGCCCAATTATAAGAGAGATTTTGCAGGTATGACAGAGTTATCGCATAATTTTTAGCCGTTTTTTATGCTTTGAAGGCGCGCAAAATACAGGACAGGGACGGCGTAACGCCGTCCCTGTCCGGGGAAAGAGCGGGAAAGCGATTTCGTGTTTACTCAGGTGCGGAGTTTCCCCCGCGCGCCAGTGCCAGAAAGACATCCTCCAGCGTGGGAGCAGCCTCCTCAACGCCTTGAACCTTCATCCCCGCTTGTTGCAGGCAGGCGCGCAAATCCCTGGCCGAGACGCCGCGGGCAGTGATGGCCCGCAGATGGTCTCCGGCCAGGCCGGCGCGCGCCACCTGCGGGCACTTTCCCAGGGTCTCCAGCGCGGGCAGCAAGGGCTGAGCGGAGACCTCCCAGGCGGGGCCGGGCAGGGCGCGCTCCTTCAGCGCCGAGGGCGTATCCATCGCCAGCAGCCGTCCCTGCCGCATGATGCCCACCCGCTGGCAGTATTCCGCCTCGTCCATGTAGTGGGTCGTAACGAAGACCGTCACCCCCTCTTCCACCAGGGCGTAAATCAGGTCCCAGAAGGTGCGGCGGGCGTTGGGGTCCACCCCGCTGGTGGGTTCGTCCAGGAAGAGCAGTTCCGGCTCGTGAATGATGGCCGTCCCCAGGGCGGTGCGCTGCCGCCAGCCGGTGGAGAGCGCCTCGACCCGTTCCTTCTGCACCTCTCGCAGCCCGACCTGCTCCAGGACGGCATCCACGCGGCCCCCGTCCCGCACCCCGTACACCCCGGCGTAAAAGGTCAGGTTCTCCCGCACCGTCAGGTCGCCGTACAGGGCGAACTTCTGCGACATGTACCCCGTGCGTGCCCGAATCTTCTCCGTCTGTGTGCAGGCGTCGAAGCCCAGGACGCGGGCTTCCCCGGCGTTGGGGCGCAGCAGGCCGAGCAACATGCGGATGGTGGTGGTCTTCCCGGAGCCGTTCGGCCCCAGATAGCCGACCACCTCGCCGCGCTCCACGGTGAAAGTCACGTTGTCCACGGCGGTGAAATCGCCGAAGCGTTTGGTCAGATTGCGGGTCTGGATGGGAGGAGGCATGGGAAGGCAGAATGGGGAAGGCAGAATGCAGAATGATGAATGCAGATTGCTGAATGCTGATACCTGACCGCTGACCGCTACCCTCTGGAAAGGGCGATGAAGACATCTTCCAGGGTGGGAGGCACGGGACGGAGCGCGGTGACGGCCCCCCTTTGGGCGGCGAGCCGTTTCTGGAGTTGGGCAGCCACCTTGAGAGCGCTGCCGCTTCCCTCCCGCACCCGCAGGTGTACCCGGTCCCCGACGAGATGAACGTGTTCCACGGCGGGGTCGGCCTCCGCCAGGGCGCGCAATTCCCGCAGGTTTTGGCCGCGCATCTCCAAGATGCGGCCTTCCAGACGCTTGCGCAACGCCGTAGGAGTGCCTTCCACCAGCAGACGGCCTTCCCGCAGGAAGCCCAGGCGGTTGCAGCGGGCGGCCTCGTCCATGTAGGGGGTGCTGACCAGCACGGCGACGCCCTCCTCGCCCACCAGCCGGATGATGAGTTGCCAGAAATCCTGCCGGGTGACGGGGTCCACCCCCGTGGTGGGTTCGTCCAGAAGCAGCAGGCGGGGGCGATGCACCAGGGCGGCGGCCAGGCCGAGTTTCTGTTTCATCCCGCCGGAGAGTTGCCCGGCGCGGCGGGCGGTGAAGCGCGCCAGCCCGACGAATTCCAGAATCTCCATGCTTCGCGGCAACCACTCGGAGGCGCTCAGGCCGCGCACCTCGGCGAAGAAGCGCAAATTTTCCAGGACGGTGAGTTCCTCGTACAGGGAGAAGCGCTGCGGCAGGTAGCCCAGGTGCTCGCGGGCCACCTCCGCCCGGCGGGGCACTTCGTACCCGGCCACCCGGATTTCGCCCTCGTCAGGACGCAGCGCCCCGACCAGCAGGCGGATGGTGGTCGTCTTGCCCGCCCCGTCCGGCCCCACCAGCCCGTAAATCTCGCCGGCGGAGACGTGCAGGCTGAGGCCCTCCACGGCGGTGGTCTCTCCGAAGCGTTTGGCCAGGTTCTCGGTGTGGAGCATGAGGGAAGTTTGCAAGTGGGAAAGTGTGCAAGTGAGGGTGATTTGGTGATGGGGTGAGAGGGCAAATTGGTAACGGGGTGACTGGGTGACGGGGTAACAGGGTGACGGGGTGACAGGGTGA
>DRKV01000438.1 GCA_011051635.1 Chloroflexota bacterium
GTGCTGGACCGCCTCGCCAGCGAGTGCAGCGTGATTTACCACCTGGCCGCCGCGGTGGGGGTCAAGTTGATTGTGGAGAAGCCGGTCCACACCATCCAGGACAATGTGATGGGCACGGAGGTGGTGCTGCGCACGGCGCTGCGCTACCGCGCCAAAGTGCTGATTGCCTCCACTTCGGAGGTCTACGGCAAGGGGACGAAGGTCCCTTTCCGGGAGGAGGACGATGTGGTTCTGGGGCCGACTTCCCGCAGCCGTTGGGGGTACGCGGCCTCCAAGATGGTGGATGAGTTCCTGGGGCTGGCCTACCACAGCGAGTACGACCTGCCGGTGGTCATCTTCCGCCTGTTCAACACGGTGGGGCCGCGGCAGGTGGGGCGCTACGGGATGGTCATTCCCCGCTTTGTGGGGCAGGCGCTGCGGGGCGAAGCGCTGACGGTCTACGGCGACGGCGGACAGTCGCGCTGCTTCATGCACGTCAGCGACGCGGTGCAGGCCATCACGGGGCTGGCGGCGCACCCCGAGGCCGTGGGACAGGTTTTCAACGTGGGCAACTCGGAGGAGACTACCATCCTGGATTTGGCGCGCCGCGTCCTGGCCGCCGTGGATGGCGCTCCCGCGCTCCCGCCCGCCGACGACCCGCGCATCGTGCGCATCCCCTACGAACAGGCTTACGCCAAAGGCTTCGACGATATGCGCCGCCGCGTGCCGGATACGAGCAAACTGCGCTCCCTGCTGGGGTGGGAGCCGCGTTACAACCTGGACGATATTCTGCGGGATGTGATTGCGGAGAAGAGGGAGGGGGTGGACGGTGGACGGCGGCATCTCCTTCACGGTTGATTGACTGATAAAACGCGCCGCTATATTTTTCTCACACGGGGACACAGGGAACACAGAGTTTTTTCGACAGAACGCCGTGTTCTCCGTGTCCCCGTGTGAGTACGAGCCGCGCTTGCGCCACACAACGGGAATTTGTCAGGCAATCAACCAACCTGCGCGGGGAATTATGCTAGAATGGAAATACCACAAGCAAGATTCTTCCGTTCAGGAGGTGGAAACGATGCAAGTACAGGAAAGCGTTCGTCCTTCCCCGATTGCCGGGCAATGGTATCCCGGCCAGCCGGAGGTCTTGCGTCACGACATCAAAAAGTACCTCCAACAAGTCCGCCTGCCCCCCATCGAGGGAGAAATCGTCGGCGTGATGGCACCCCATGCCGGCTATCTGTATTCCGGGCCGGTAGCCGCTTACGCCTTCGCCGCGGTGCAGGGCATGACCCCGGAGGTCGTCGCGGTGGTCTCTCCAATGCACTACCCGTACCCGTACCCCATGCTCACAAGTCTGCACCGCGCCTACCTGACCCCGCTGGGAGAAATCCCCGTCGCGCAGAATCTCGTTGCCCGTCTCGACAATCTCTTGCAGGCCAAACTCGGATACGGTCTCACGCCGGTTGGGCACGACCCGGAGCACTCGCTGGAAATCGAATTGCCCTTCCTCCAGTACGTGCTGGATAAACCCTTCCACTTGCTGCCCGTTATGGTGCGGGAGCACAGCATCCACGCCACCCGCGCCCTGGGGGACGCCCTAGCGGAGGTGCTGCGCGGCGAAAACGCCCTCCTGGTAGCCAGCACCGATTTGTCTCACTTTTACACCCAAGAGCGTGCTCTGACGCTGGACAAGGAGATGCTGCGGCGAGTGGGCGCCTTCGACCCGGAAGGGGTGCTGCGGGCAGAGGACGAAGGGAAAGGTTACGCCTGCGGACGCGGGGCATTGGCCGCGGTGATGTGGGCTGCCAAAGCCCTGGGAGCGACTCGCGCCCAGGTGCTTCATCACGCCACTTCCGGCGACATCACCGGCGATTTCAGCCGGGTGGTGGGCTACGGGGCGGCTGTTTTTCTCAAATAAACTTCTATGGAAACTTCCATTCTGGTAGACATTCTCAAATTGGTGCTGGTGCTTGTGCTGGTCGCCGCCAACGGGTTCTTCGTGGCGGCGGAGTTTTCCCTGGTGAGCGTGCGCCGGACGCGCATCGCAGAACTGGTGGAGCAAGGGCATGCCGGGGCCCGCTTTGTCCAAAAGGCGATTGAGCACCCCGACAACGTGATTGCCGCGACCCAACTGGGCATCACGATTGCCAGTTTGGGGTTGGGCTGGGTAGGTGAACCGGCCCTCTCGCACTTTCTGGAACCCCTGGTGGCCCTCTTCCCCGCCACATTGCAGGAAGGGGTCTCCCACAGCATCGCCGCGGCCCTTTCTTTCACGCTGATTACTTTCCTGCACGTGGTTGCCGGGGAACTGGCTCCCAAGTCCATCGCCCTGCAAGACCCGGAGAAGACCTCCCTTTTCGTCGCCCGCCCTACCCTGTGGACGGAGGCAATTTTCAAACCGGCCATCGTTGCTTTAAATGGAGCCGGTATGCTTCTTCTGCGGCTTTTCGGAGTCAACCCCGCTGCCGGCCACGAGTTGGTGCATTCGGTGGAAGAACTCAAAATGCTGGTCGAGGCCAGCACCGAGGGGGGGGTGATGGAACGCGACGAGGGGCAGATGTTGCACGCCATCTTCGATTTTGGCGAATTGCTGGTGGAGCAGGTAATGATTCCCCGCACGGAAGTGGTCGCGGTGGAAGCCGATGCCCCTCTCTCGGAAATTGTGCGCGTCATGCTGGAGCATCCCTACACAAAGTTCCCCGTTTACGAAGATAACCTGGACCAGATTATCGGCATCGTCCACGCCCGCGATGTGATTGCCGCCTCCCACGACCCCGAAAGGAGCAACTGCACCGCCCGCGAGATGGCGCGGGAGGCCCTCTTTGTGCCGCAGGCCATTTCGGTCAACCGGCTGTTGCGCGAATTCCGCGCCAAACACCAGCACATCGCTATCGTCCTGGACGAATACGGCGGCACCGCCGGGCTGGTGACGCTGGAAGACTTGCTGGAAGAAATCGTCGGCGAGGTCAGCGGCCCCTTCGACGAGCAGGTTCCCGAAATCCAGGTACTGGAGGACGGGCGCGCCCTGATAGACGGCCTGACCCTGATAGCGGATGTCAACGAGGAACTGGAACTAAACCTGGAAGACCCCCATTACAACACGATTGCGGGTTATCTGCTTGGACGGCTGGGACGCATCCCCGCGGTGGGCGACGCGGTGGAAGTGGACGGCGTCCGTCTGGAGGTGCGCGAGATGGACAATTTACGCATCTCCAAAGTGCTGCTGGAACGAATAGAGAAGTAAGA
>DRKV01000439.1 GCA_011051635.1 Chloroflexota bacterium
CGCCGCTTTCTGGACATCGTCTTCATCCTCCTCGGCATCATCGTCAGTATCTACGGTTGGTGGCTGCTGATTGCCGTCCGCTCACTGACAGGCTAATTCGACTCATCCCATCCACGCACCGCAACATCGAGATTGCCCTATGCTCGGACTCGTATTTGTCTCCCACAGCAAGCCTCTCGCCCAGGCATTGGTTGAACTGGCGCGGCAAGTCGGCAGCCCCGATATTCCCATCTCCTTCTCCGGAGGCGCAGGAGAAGACCACGCATCCTTTGGCACCGATGCCGTGGACATCGCCCGCGCCATTCAGGAGGCAGCCCACCCCAACGGCGTGGTTGTGCTCATGGATTTGGGCAGCGCCATCCTCAGCGCGCAGATGGCCCTCGACTTGCTTCCCGATGACTTACGGGAGCAGGTACACTTCTGCCCCGCCCCCCTGGTGGAAGGCGCGGTCGCCGCCGCCGTTCAGGCTACGCTGACGGACGACCCCGCGGCTGTCTGCCGGGAGGCTCAGAACGCTCTCTCCCCCAAACAGGAGCAATTGGGCTATCAACCGGAGGGCACAGGGGCGGGCATCTCCACGGCAGGAGGCATCAGCCAGCCTCAGCGCATCCTCACCCTGGTCAACCCTCACGGGTTACACGCCCGCCCCGCGGCACAATTCGTCCAGATGGCAGCCCGCTTTGATGCTGAAATCACCGTCCAAAACATGACCACCGGCAAAGGGCCGGTTTCGGCGCGCAGTCTGAACTCCCTCGCCACGCTGGGAGCGCTGGAGGGGCATCAGGTGGGGTTGAGCGCCCGCGGGCCTGAGGCCGCCAAAGCCCTGGAAGCCCTCAGCGCCCTCATCGAAGCCGGTTTTGGGGAAATGGAAGAAAGCGCGGCGCAAGTCGCCCCGGCAGAGGCCCGTCCCATTTCCGAAGGAGAATCCCTCGCCGGCATCCCGATTGCGGAGGGCATCGCCATCGGGCCGCTCCATCCTTACCAGCCGCCCGACCCCATCGTACCCACCCACGCCACTGAAGACCCGGCGCAGGATTGGAAGACCCTCCAGCAAGCGCTGGAGCAGGTCGAAGAAGCGATTGCCAAACGCCGCCACAGCGTCGCCGCCCGCCTGGGCACAAGCCAGGCCGCCATCTTCGACGCTCACATCCTCATCCTGGAGGACCCCGGTCTGCTGGAATGCGCCCGCAAAGGCATCTTTGAGGAACGCAAAAACGCCGCCGCTGCCTGGCACACCGCCATCGAGAGAGCCGCTGCCGCTTACGAGGCCCTGGAAGACGATTACCTGAAGCAACGCGCCGTGGACGTGCGTGACGTAGGCCGCCAGGTGCTTCTCATCCTGACCGGGGGGCGCACACAGCCCCTCACCTTCCCGCAGCCCGTCATCCTGGCTGCTGAAGACCTGACCCCCACCGAGACCGCCCAACTTGACCTGAAGAACGTCTTGGGAATTGTCACCGTCCAGGGCGGACCGACCTCCCACAGCGCCATCTTGGCCCGCTCTTTGGGAATTCCCGCCATAGCCGGACTACCCTCACAGGTGCTTGCCCTCCCCGAAGGGACGGAGGCCGCCTTGGACGGCTTCCGCGGCCAGTTCTGGGTGGAGCCGTCCTCCCAGGCACGCGCCCGCCTGGAGAAGCGGCGTGCCGAATGGCTCGAAAAACGCACCGCCTTGCTGGAAAGCAGTCATCAGCCCGCCCTTACCACCGATGGCCGCAAAATCGAAGTAGCCGCCAACGCCGGCAGCCCTGAGGACGCCCAGGCCGCCTACCAGCAGGGAGCCGAGGGCATCGGCCTGCTCCGCACCGAATTTCTCTTCCTGACCCGCCAGACGCCCCCCAGCGAAGCCGAGCAAACCGCCGTGCTGCGCACCATCGGCGAGGCCATGCACGATTTACCTGTCATCGTGCGCACCCTGGACGTGGGCGGCGACAAGCCTTTGCCCTACATCCAGCAGCCGGAGGAGGCCAACCCCTTCCTGGGGACGCGCGCCATCCGCCTGGGCTTTTTGCAGGAAGACCTCTTCCGCACCCAATTGCGCGCCATCCTGCGCGCCGGGGCGGAGACCAACCTGCGGCTCATGTTCCCCATGGTCGCCACCCTGGAGGAGGTACAGCGTGCCCGCGCCCTGCTGGAAGCGGTCCACAAAGACCTGGCAAGCGAAGAAATTCCCCACCGCTGGCCCATCGAGACCGGCATCATGGTCGAAATCCCCGCCGCCGCCCTTTCCGCCCCCGCCCTGGCCGCCCAGGTGGATTTCTTCAGCATCGGCACCAACGACCTGACCCAATACACCCTGGCCGCCGAGCGCGGCAATCCCAACCTGCGTTACCTTTCCGACGGGCTGCACCCCGCCGTCCTGGCTCTCATCCAGCGGGTAGTGGTGGCCGCCCACGCCCAGGGGAAATGGGTAGGCGTATGCGGCGAACTGGCCGGCGACCTGACCGCCGTGCCCGTCCTGGTCGGGTTGGGCGTGGACGAACTCAGCCTCAACCCGGCGGGCGTACCGCGGGTCAAGGAGCGCATCCGGCAACTGCGCTACGAAACGGCCCGTCAACTGGCCGAGGAGGCTCTCAAAGCCCCCGACGCCCGCCGCGTGCGTCAACTGGTCAAACGCACCTTGCGGCAAAATTGAGTACCCTCCGAGACGTACAGCCCCCTTCCCGCCGACGCCAGACTTCCGAGTTCCTGGAGAACTCGGAAGTCTTTTCCGTTACCCTCCTTCTCTCCCCGCACCCCCGCAGAAGACCTGACGAGTTTCCCCAACCCCGTCAGGTCTTCTGCGTCCCCCTCCGTCTCAGGCGCACATCGCACGCCCGCACCCCGCACGTCGCACGAAGGGGAGAGAGTTTTATGCTACAATGCGGGCATGTTCGCACACATTTCCCATCAGGAACGCTACCACATCACCCTCCTGCGTCACGCCCAATCGGTGGGCAACGCCGAGGGCTACTGGCAGGGGCAGAGCGACTTCCCGCTAACCCCGCTGGGGGAGCAGCAGGCGCACGCCCTGGGGCGCTACTGGCAGCACACCGGCGTCACCTTCGACGAAATCATCGCCAGCCCGCTGAGCCGCGCCCGCCGTACGGCGGAAATCATCGGCGAGTACTTGGCCGTCCCCATCACCTTCGAGGACGTGTGGAAGGAACGCGATAACGGCCAATTTGCCGGGATGCGCGGCGAAGAAGCCCGCCGGAAATACCCCGCCCCCGAATTCATGCCCCCTTACGAGCCGGTCGGTTCCACCGGCGAAAGCCAGTGGGAGTTGTACCTGCGCGCCGGGCAGGCCCTCCACAGTCTGATGAGCCGCCCGGTCGGGGAGTATCTGGTCGTCTCGCACGGCGGCATCCTCAACCTGACCCTGTACGCCATGCTGGGCATCCCCGTCCAGGCTAATTTCCAGGGGCCGCGCTTCCGTTTCCGCAACACGGCCTTTGCCTCCCTGTCCTACCACCCGGCGCGTCACCAATGGCATCTGCAAAGCCTCAACCGACATCCCCATTGGGACTTCGAACGCAAGGAACCCATCCGCCCATGAGCCAGACGCATCTTTCCCTGCTCGTCTTCGGGGCGGGCGCCATCGGCACCTACGTAGGCGGAAGCCTGGCGCTGGCGGGGCATGAAGTCACCTTTCTGGAACGCCCCGCGGTGGCCGAGGCGGTGCGCGCCCGCGGGCTGACCCTGACCCTGCAGGAGGGGAAGCGGCACATCCCCGCCCCGCGGGTGGCTGCCACGCTGGAAGAAGCCCTGTCCCGCGGGCCTTTCGACGCTGCTCTCTTCGCCCTCAAATCCTTCGATACCCGCCCCGCCCTGGATGGAATGCGCCCTCACTGGGACGCCCTGCCCCCGGTGTTGTGCCTCTCCAACGGGGTGGAAAACGAGACCTTTTTGGCCGCAGCCCTGGGAGAAGAACGCGTCATCGCCGGTACGGTCACGAGCGCCATCGGGCGGCAGGCCGCCGGGAGCATCACTTTGGAACGCCTGCGCGGCATCGGCATCGCCGCCGGACATCCCCTCTCGGAACGGCTGGTAACAGCCTTCGACGCCGCCGGTTTGCAGGCCCGGCTCTACCCCCGCGCCGCCGACATGAAGTGGTCGAAGATGCTCACCAACCTGTTGGCAAACGCCACCTCCGCCATCCTGGACATGACCCCGGCGGAGATTTTCGCCCACCCCGGCCTCTACCGTCTGGAAATGCGCCAACTGCGCGAAGCCTTAGCCGTGATGCGCGCCCAAAATATCGGGGTGGTGGATTTGCCCGGCACGCCCGTGCGCGCCCTGGCCTTTGCTGCCCGTTTCCTGCCGCCTCCGGTTTCCCGCCCCCTGCTGGGGCGCGCGGCAGGCAAAGGGCGCGGCGGGAAGATGCCCTCTTTCCACATTGACCTGCACCACGGACGCGGCCAAAGCGAAGTGGAATATCTCAACGGAGCGGTCGCCCGTTTTGGAGCGCGCCTCGGTGTGCCCGCCCCCGTCAACCGCACCCTGACGGATATCCTGCTCGGCCTTACCCGCGGCGAAATTCCCCTGGAGCGGTACGCCCGC
>DRKV01000440.1 GCA_011051635.1 Chloroflexota bacterium
ATCTCGTTCTGCCGGAGGGAACGCCCTCCCGCCTGGAGACGCTGGCGCTGGCTCTCACCCGCGATGTGGAGACGCCCTACGACAAGGCGCTGGCGCTGGAGACCTACCTGCGCGCCTTCCCTTATGCGCTGGATTTGCCCCCGCCGCCCGCCGACCGCGACCTGACGGCCTATTTTCTGTTCGAGTTGCGGCGCGGCTATTGCGATTATTACGCTACCGCCTTTGCCGTCCTGGGACGCGCCGCCGGTCTGCCCACCCGCCTGGCGACAGGCTACCTGGGCGGGGCCTGCGACCCCTCGACGCGCATCTGCACGCTCTACGCCGGCGACGGGCACTCCTGGCCGGAGGTGTACTTCCCCGGTTACGGCTGGGTGCCCTTTGAGCCGACGGCGGGACGCCCGGCGCCGGCGCGCTCCGAGATGGAGGCGGACCTGCCCCCCGTCCCTGCTCCGGCTGTTTCCCGCGGTTTCTCTCTGCCGCGGGGGGCGGGGGGCGCGCTGCTCGCTCTGATGCTGCTGACGGGAGCGGCGGGGATGCTCCGGGCGCTGGGGGAGACGCTGGCTTTGCGGCGTCTGCCGCCCCGAGAACGGATTCTCCGCCTGTGGGAGCGGGCAGCCCGTCGGATGGAGGGGGAAGCGGCACCACCCCCAAAGGGGGCTACGCCTTTGGAAATCGGCAGGCAACTGAAAGGGAGTCTGGCTCCTTTGGCGCGTCTCCCCAGGGGGGATGTCCTCCTGCAAGACGCCGCTGCCTGCACGGATGCCTTCATTCATCTGGTCAATCTGGCCTGGTTCGCACCCCACGCTCCTCAGGAATCCCGTCTGGCACTTTCTCATTGGCGCAAATTGCGACTTTACCTGCTGGCGGCGCGAAATCTGGAGCGCGGGCGGCGGTGGACAGGGGAGAAAATAGGGTAAAATTGGGCGGTTTGCCGACTGCTCCGGATTTTCCCTTTCCCGCCGCGATATTTCGATGTCCACACAAGAACGCCATCTCTACAACCATAATCCCTTTTTGCAATTTTGGGCCCGCACTTCGCACAAGTTCTTCCATTGGGTTGACGATACTTTCATCGGGAGGCACAACCTCGACCCCGATGTTTTCGATATCGCCTCCACCACGCTGCCGCTGCCGAGGCTGGACGCGGCTTTCGACGGGTACCGCATTGTACACATCAGCGACCTGCACACGGATACCTGGCTGGGGGTGGAGCGGCTGGAGCAGGTTGTGAGGCTCGTCAACGCGCAAGAACCGGATTTGACGGTTATTACAGGCGATTTCATCACATACAGAAACACAACCCTGATTGACCGAATGGCCCCCGTCCTGGCGCGGCTGGAGGCCGCCGACGGGGTAATGGCAGTGCTGGGGAATCACGATTACTGGAGCGCCCCCGAAGAAATCCAGGCCATGCTGGAAGCAGCGGGTATCGAGCACATGGGGAACCGGGTGCGCACCCTGCAACGCGGTGCGGCAGCCTTGCACATCGCAGGCCTGGATGACGTGTACAACAAGCGCGATGAGTTGCAGAGCGTCATGGCAGAGATTCCGCCTCACGGGGCGGCTATTCTGCTGGTACATGTGCCGGATTTTGCGGATGTAGCCGCGGCCACCGGACGCTTCGACCTCTCTCTCTCAGGGCACAGCCACGGAGGGCAGTTGGTTCTCCCCTGGTTGGGACCGCTCGTGCTTCCGCCTTATGGGAAGAAGTATTACAGCGGTCTGTATCGCGTAGGCGGCATGTACCAATACACGACCCGCGGGCTGGGCACCTCCACTTTTGCCGTGCGCCTGAATTGCCCGCCGGAAATCAGCGTCCACACGTTGAGGAATGCAGAATGAGGAATAATGAATGCGAAATGCAGACTGTGGAATGTTGGATGAGGAGGTCTTTCCATGCAAACACGCGCCTATTTGACTAGCACATTCATCGGCAGCGCGATTATCTTCGTCTGGCAGGTAATCAGCGGGGTGCTGTCGATATTCTTTGTGCGGCAAACCATCGGACAGGTGATGGGCGGGCCGGGCGAGATGCCTCCCGACAACATCAGCGGATTGGTCGCCGGCGGCTTGTTGTTTGCCTGCGCCGGGCTTGTTGTCGTCGGGCTGATTTATCTCGGCAGCGGGGCGCTGTATGTCTATCTGCACACCCGTCGCGAGGCCATCACTACCGAGCAGAGTATGTTGGGAGGCGCCGCCAGCGCCGCCAGCATTTCCCTGGTGAGCGCAATCGCGAGCGCACTCCTTTCCTTGCTCACTCGCCCGATGATGCTCAGGGCCGTGAACGAGGTGATGCCAGGAAATATGCCGCCTGGGAATCTCCCGCCTCAGGGAGTGGCTTTTTCCGTCGTCTCTGGATTTGCCGGCGCCTGCATCGGGATTGTGATTGCTGCCATCCTGGGGCTGGCAGGGGGCATCGTTGGCCGGGCCTTGTTCGGGGACGATGAACAATAGACCGTGGACGACGGCAAAACTACCCGACTACCAGACTACCTGACTACCCGACTACCTGACTACCCGACTACCTGACTACCCGACTACCTGACTACCCGAC
>DRKV01000441.1 GCA_011051635.1 Chloroflexota bacterium
CCTGGGATACAACCTGCTGGCTTTCGACGCCCGCAACCACGGGGACAGTTCTCCCTATCCCCGCCCCACAGTGTACAGTTTCGCCGAGGACGCTCTCTCCGCAGTCCACTTTGTGCAAGGCGAGAAACCCCAGGCGGCCAGACAACTGGGCATCATCGGGCTTTCCATCGGGGGCGGAGGGGCCGTCAACGCCGCCGCAATGGACGAGAACATCGCCTGCGTGGTGGCGGTGGGCGCGGTCGCCCACCCCATCTGGACGATGCTGCCGGAGTTCCGCAAGCGGGGCATCCCCGAGGGGATTGCCCGCGCCCTTTTCAAGTTCATGGAATGGCGTTACGGCCTGAATTTCGAGCGCATCGCACCGGTCAACAACATCGCCAGCGCGCGGGCGCACTTTCTGCTCATCCACGGCGAAGAAGACAAAACCATTCCCCTGGAACACGGCAAACGCATGTACGCCGCCGCCCCCGCCGGGCAGGCGGAGTTGTGGGTCGTCCCCGGCAAGGGACACAGCAATTGCCACACCCACCCCGATTTCTGGCCGCGGGTGACGGCTTTTCTGGAGGCGCATTGCGCGTCCAGCCCCGCCGGGAAATAAGGAACGCAGATTACGCTGATGCCCGCTGATTTGCGCTGAAAGCGGCACGGTTCAACAGAAGGAGAGTTTGGCTATGCGCAAGATTGTCGTCTGGTTGTTTCTGCTCCCCCTGCTGGCCTTTTGCGCCGCGCCGCCCGCCCCCGTCGCACCCGCCATCTCGCCGGCGGTCGCCGCCGCGCCCACCAGCACTTTTTTGCCCCTCATCACCCGGCAGGCTCCCGCTGCATCCGGCCCGCAAATCGGAGGCTGCCCCCTGCTCCCCGCCGATAACATCTGGAACGCCCGCATCGATTCCCTGCCTCTGGACGCCCATTCCGCGGATTACATCCAGACCATCGGCGCGGATACCGGCCTGCACCCCGATTTCGGCTCCGGGACCTGGGACGGCGGCCCCATCGGGATTCCCTTCGACTTCGTGGGCGGGAGCCAGCCCAAAGTGAATGTAACCTTTGACTACGCCGACGAGAGCGACCCCGGCCCCTACCCCATCCCGGCGGACGCGTCCATCGAGGGCGGCCCCAACAGCGACGGCGACCGCCACGTGCTGGTCGTGGACACCGACAACTGCATCCTCTACGAGTTGTACTATGCCTGGCCGCAGGCCGACGGCACCTGGGAGGCCGGTTCGGGGGCAGTCTTCGACCTCAACAGCAACGCCCTGCGCCCCGACGGATGGACTTCCGCCGACGCCGCCGGGCTGCCCATCCTCCCCGGCCTGGTGCGCTACGAGGAAGTGGCCGCCGGGGAAATCCGCCACGCCATCCGCTTCACCGCCCCGCAGACGCGCGCCGCCCACGTCTGGCCGGCGCGCCACGACGCCTCCAGCCTGACCGATGCAGCCTATCCTCCGATGGGACAGCGCTTTCGTCTCAAAGCGGATTTCGACATCTCCGGTTTCTCCCCCCAAGTGCAGGTCATCCTCCGGGCCATGAAGACTTACGGAATCATCCTGGCCGACAACGGTTCGGCGTGGTTCCTCTCCGGCGCGCCCGACGAACGCTGGGACAACGACATCCTGCACGAATTATCCCAGGTCACCGGCGCGGATTTCGAGGCCGTGGATGTCTCCTCCCTGATGCGCGACCCCGATTCGGGGGCGGCTTCCGGCCACTAACTCCCTGCGGGGATATTGCGCGACTGGAATTGCTCAATCCACAAAGCGGTATTTGACCAGCGTCCACACGGCCTCGAAGGCGTCTTTGAGGCCGATTTTCTTGCCCTCCTCGTAATCGCGGGGGTTGAAAGTAATCGGTACCTCAAAAATCCGCACCTTGCGCTTGAGAATTTTGGCCGTGAACTCCGGCTCGAAATCGAAGCGCCGGGCGTGGATGGTCATATCCTCCACAATCTCGCGGCGGAATAACTTATACCCCGTCTCCATATCGGACAGAATGGCGTTGTACAGGATGTTGGTCATCAGGGTCAGCAACTTGTTGGCGACCATGTGCCAGAACATGGCCGAGCGGCGCGGCGCTCCCAAAAAGCGCGAGCCGTAGACCACATCGGCAATGCCTTCCTGCAAGGGCTTGAGCAGAGAGGGGATATCGCGCGGGTCGTACTCCAGGTCGGCGTCCTGGATGAGCAAGGCATCCCCCGTGGCCTCGTGGATGCCGGTCACCACGGCAGCCCCCTTGCCCTGATTGCGCTCGTGGTAAAAGACGCGCACCTTTTCACGCTTTTCCAGTTCCTTCAAAATAGGGCGCGTCCCGTCCACCGAACCGTCGTCCACGATGACGATTTCATCGGCCACGCCCACCGTTTCCAGGCGGTTGATGATTTCTTCCAGCGTGGCTTCTTCGTTATAAACCGGGATGATTACGGAAAGTTTCATGGCGGCGATTATACCGTAAAGGCGCGCATTTACAACACTCGTTGGTACAATACAGACATGCCCATCCCGCTGCCCACTCCCGCCATCTTCGCCCACCGCGGTGCCAGCGCCCACGCTCCCGAAAACACGCTGGCGGCCTTCGAACTCGCTATCCGCCAGGGGGCCGACGCCATCGAACTGGATGCCATGCTGTGCGCCAGCGGCGAGGTGGTCGTCATCCACGACGAAACCCTGGAGCGCACCACCGACGGGCAGGGACTCGTCAGCGAAACGCCCCTGGAAGTTCTGCGCCAACTGGATGCCGGCTCGTATTTCGACCCCGCCTTCAGCGGCCAGCGCATCCCCACCCTGGAAGAAGTTCTCGAGAGCGTGGGAGGGCGCATCTACATCAACATCGAACTGAAGAATTACACCACTCCCCGCGACCCCCTGCCGGAGCGCGTCGCCGCCCTGGTGGAACGTTTCGGCCTGGAAGAAAGTGTGCTGTTTTCTTCTTTCAACCCCTGGACGCTGCGCCGCGCCCACGCCCGGCTGCCCCGCGTCCCCCTGGGATTGCTCACCACCCCCGGATGGATGGGCACGGTGCTGAACGGCCCTTTGGGGCGGCTCCTGGTTCCCTATGAGGCCCTGCACCCCGAAAGGCGCTCCGTGACCCCCGCCCTGGTCGCCGCCGCCCACCGCCGGGGAGCGCGCCTGCACACCTACACCGTGGACGACCCCGCCGAAGCCCGCTACCTCTTCGCCCTGGGCGTGGACGGGATTTTCACCAATGACCCGCTGTTGTGGACGATGGACGGTGGACGACTGACGACAGACCGCTGACCGCTGACCACTGACCACTGACCGCTGACCACTGACACCGTACCCTGTACGCTGTACGCTCCCCCAATCACCCAATCACCCAATCACCATTCTGCCTTCATCATTCTGCCTTCCCAATGCCCCCCACCCCCGATGAACTCATGGTCGTGTGCATGGCGCGGCAACTGCGCGACGGAGAACTGGTCGTGCAGGGGCTTGCCACCCCGCTGGTGACCGCCGCCTTCTTGCTGGCGCGACGCACTCATGCCCCCCGCCTGTACTTCGCCTCCGCCATCGGGCAGAGTTTGTGCCGCGAACCCGCCCCGCTCAGCCTGACGAACATCGAAGCCCTGTGGCTGGAACGCGCCACCCTCAGCGTGGGCTTCACCCGCGTGGCAACCGAAATTCTGCCGACCCTGCACCCCAAGGAATTCTTCCGCCCGGCGCAGGTGGACCCCCAGGGCAATTTCAACAACATCGCTTTCGGCAAGGACTACCGCCGCCCGCGAATGCGCCTGCCCGGCAGCGGCGGCATCCCCGACGTAAGCGTGAGCAGCGAAAACATGTTCCTCTACGTGCCGCGCCACTCCCGCCTGACCTTCGTGAAGCGTCTCGACTTCCGTTCCGGACTGGGACACGCCCCGGAACGCACGCACGGGAGCGGCCCGCAGTACCTCATCAGCGACCTGGGACAGTTCGATTTCGCCAACGGACACATGCGCCTGCTCACTTTCCACCCCGGCGTCACCCCGGAGCGCATCCAGAAGCGCACCGGCTTCCCCCTGGAAATCGCCCCCGACCTGCACGAGACGCCGCCCCCCACGGCGGAGGAACTGCGCCTGCTGCGGGAGGAAATTGACCCCCTGGGCATTCGCCGCCTGGAAAACCTCAGCGGAGCGGCCCGCCGCGCCGCCTTGCAAACCATCCTTGCCGCGGAAACTGCTCCATGACGAAAAACGCTGCGCGGGTTCTGCTCGCCCTCACCATGCTGGCGACCCTTTTGGGGAGCGCGCTCCCTTTGGGGGGCGGGGCGCACGCGGCCTCTCAAAGGCGCACTCCCCCCCAGGATACGCTGCCCCCCGAAAGCCGGGCCGCCGCGCTCCTGGAATCCCTCACCCCCCAGGAACGGGTCGGGCAACTCGTCCTGGTCACCTTCCAGGGGCAATCGGTCGGAGAGAACACGCCGCTCTACAACCTGATTGCCCAGTACCACATCGGCGGGGTGGTGCTTCTGGCTGCCAACAACAACTTCGTCGGGCCGGATAACATTCTCCAGAGCACCCAGCGCCTCATCACCCAGATTCAACAAGATGCCTGGGACGCCGCCCGGCAGGAGAATTTCGACCCTTACACGGAGAGCAATTACACCCCGCACTACATCCCGCTCTTCGTCGCCACCGCCCAGGAGGGCGACGGCTATCCTTACAGCCAGATTCTGGACGGGCTGACGCCGCTCCCCAACCAGATGGCGCTGGGGGCAACCTGGGATACCAGCCTGGCGGAGGAGACGGGCGTCATCCTGGGGAGGGAACTCTCCGCCCTGGGGGTCAATATGCTGCTCGGCCCCTCGCTGGACGTGCTGGAGAACCCCAACCCCGACGGGCCGGGCGACCTGGGGACGCGCACCTTCGGCGGCGACCCTTTTTGGGTGGGCAAGATGGGGCAGGCTTACATCCGCGGCCTGCACCGGGGGAGCAGCGAGCGCATGGCCGTGGTAGGCAAATACTTTCCCGGGCGCGGCAGTTCCGACAGGCCGCCCGACACCGAAATCGCCACCATCCGCAAGACGCTGGAACAACTGAAACAAATTGAACTGGCCCCCTTCTTCGCCGTCACGGGCAACGCCCCGGATAAAGAAAGCCGCGTGGACGCCCTGCTGACTTCTCACATCCGCTACCAGGGGCTGCAAGGGAACATCCGCGCCACCACCCGCCCGGTCAGTTTCGACCCGCAGGCCTTCAGCCAATTGATGGGGCTGCCCGCCCTGCAGGTCTGGCGTCAGGGCGGGGGCGTGACGGTCAGCGACAGTCTGGGGAGCCAGGCCGTGCGCCGCTTCTACGATTCATCCGGCCTGGATTTCAACGCCCGCCTGGTAGCCCGCGACGCCCTCCTGGCAGGCAACGACCTGCTCTATCTGGGGGATTTCAGAGCCAGCGACGACCCCGACGAATACACCACCGTCGTCCGCACGCTGGAGTTCTTCACCCAGAAATACCGCGAAGACCCCGCTTTCGCCCAGCGGGTGGATGAGGCCGTCCTGCGCATCCTGACCCTGAAGTTCCGCCTGTACCCTCAATTCGCCCCTGAGAACGTCCTGCCCGCCCCGGAGGCCCTGGAAGCCATCGGGCAAGACGAGCAGGTGGTCTTCGACATCGCCCGCGCCGCCAGCACGCTCATCAGCCCGGACGCCGACGCCCTGGAGAACATCCTGCCCAACCCGCCGCGCTTGAGTGAGCGGATTATTTTCTTCACCGACTCTTACCCCGTGCAGCAGTGCAGCATGTGCCCGGAGGAAGCCGTCCTGCCGGTCAACGCCATGCGGGAGGCCGTCTTGCGTCTGTACGGTCCCTCCACAGGCGGGCAGGTGCAGCCGCGCAATCTGATTTCCTATTCCTTCGACAACCTGACCACGATGCTGGACCTGGGAGCGGGTCGCACCGACGTGGAATACCAGATGCGGAGCGCCCAATGGCTGGTCTTCCTGATGCTGGATGTCACCCCCCGGCGGGCTGCTTCGCAGGCGCTGCGCCGTCTGCTCAACGAGCGTCCCGACCTGCTGCGCGACAAACGCGTCATCGTCTTCGCCATGAACGCGCCCTACTACCTGGACGCCACCGACATCTCCAAACTGACGGCCTACTACGGGCTGTACAGCAAAACGCTCCCCTTCGTGGACATCGCCGCCCGCCTGCTGTTCAACGAAATCCGTCCTCTGCCCGGCGCGCCGCCCGTCTCGGTGGATGGCATCGGCTACGATTTGATTTCGGCCACTTCGCCCAATCCATCCCAGGTAGTGGGCATCTACCTGGATTTGCCGCCCACGGGTGGGGAGGCATCCCTCGAACCCTCCGAGGCGCTGGCACAGGCCAGTTTGCAGGTGGGCGACCTGCTGCCGGTGCGCACCAGCCTGATTGAAGACCACAACGGGCACCCCGTCCCCGACGGTACGCCAGTGCAGTTCACGCTGACCTACAGTGGAGAGGGCGCGCCTGCACCCAAAGAGGTCAACGCCACCACAGTGGGCGGCGTCGCCCGTGCCACCTTCCCGATTGAGGCCCTCGGCACCCTGGAAGTGGACCTCCGCATCGAACCCGGCGTACAGACCTCCCCGCTGCGCCTCGACATCGCCGGAGAGCGTCCTACGGCGACCCCTATGCCCAGCCCCACCGCGACGCTCGTCCCGCCCCCCACCCTCACGCCTACGGCGCGGCCCTCGCCGGGAGAAATCATCCCGATGCTGCCTCCTTCCCAGAAGCGCACCGCCGAACTGCTGCGCTGGCTGCTGGCCGTGGCCGTGGGGCTGCTCGCCAGTTGGATGGCATACCGGGTGACGCTGAAAGAAGGGCAGGTGCGCTGGAGTATGCGCGCCGGGCTGAGCGCCCTCATCGGCGGGCTGCTGTGCTACACCTATGCCGTGCTGGGGCTTCCCGGCGGCGCGTGGCTCAACGAACGCGCCGGGCTGCTGGCAGGGAGTATTGCGATGTTATCGGGAAATGCGTTGGGGGTTTGGGCAGTCTGGCTATGGCGCGCCCAGGAAGCGCACCATCTAGTGCAGCAACGAAACAATCAGACTCAAAAATAGCAGGAAGACGGCAATCCCGACCAGGTTGCGCTCCACCGGCAGGGAGAACAAATCGGCCAGGGTGGGAGGGGGAAGGGCCTCCTGGGTACGCATGGAAGGCAGCCAATCCCCCAAAAGGGCCTGGCGGAAAGCCTCCACGCTGGGAGGGCGCTCGTCGGGGTGGAGGCTCATCGCCCACAGGACGGCCCGCTCCGTGCGCGGACTGATGTCGGGGTTGTAAGTCGTCAGGGGGGGCAGGCAGCCGGGGTTGAGAAAACGTTCCCGCGCTTCTATGGGCGGATGACCGGTCAGGAGGTGGTAGAGGGTCGCCCCAAAAGCGTACACATCGCTGCGGACATCCGTATGTCCGGCATCGCCTCCGTACTGCTCCAGAG
>DRKV01000442.1 GCA_011051635.1 Chloroflexota bacterium
GAGGCGGCCCGCGATGCCATGCAGGAGGCGCAAGCCCTCCTGCGGCAGGTCGGCTCCGGGTATCTGGCAAAGACGGAGAAAGACCTGCAGCGCGTCTTGGCGGCGCTTTCCCCTGATACTCCCCCGCTTGAGACCTCCATTTGAGACCTGACAGGTCTGCCGGGGCAGTAACAAGGAAGATACGCCATTTGAGACCTGTCAGGTCTGTTGGCGCAACAACAAGGAAGGTGTTCCATGCAATCCATTCTGGAACTTCCCCCGCTTTCTCGCATCCGCCGCAATCACGGCCTGGAACACGCCACCCTGCACCTGCTCTCGCAGCGTTTCCCGCGCACCAGCATGGCCGGGCACTCCGACTCCGGTGGATTTTGGCTCCTGGGGGATGTCCCGACCGAGGCCGTGGAGCGCGCCGTGACCGAGGCCCTGGAGCGGATGCGGAACGGGCAGCACGGTCTGGCGGTGCATCCCAACTGCGGCACCAACTTCGTGGTCAGCGGGGGACTGGCCGGGGTGGCCGGGGCAGCCGCTATGTGGGGGGCCGGCTCCGACTGGCGCGACAAGGCCGAGCGCCTTTCGCTGGCGGCCTTGCTGGCGACCGCGGCCCTGATTTTCTCGCGCCCCCTGGGATTCTGGCTCCAGGCGCACGTGACCACCTCCGGGTATCCCGGCACGCTGGAGGTGGTGGAAGTGCGCCGCACCACCCGCGCCGGCCTGCCCGCCCATCGGGTCGTCACCCGCGGGTGAGGGATTGGGGGGAACATTGGTATATTTGTGCCAGGTACTCACACGGGGACACGGAGAACACAGCGTCTCACAAAAAAGAAATGCTCCGTGTTCCCTGCGTCTCCGTGTGATGAAAACGTAGCGGCGCATTTTGTCGGTCAATTCGTGTAAATTCGTGGCCCCATTCGTGCAATTCGTGTAAATTCGTGGACCTGTGAGCGCCCCCACCATCTACATCTTCCACGGCGACGATACCTTCGCCATCCAGAAACAAATCTCCGGGATGGCGAAACGTCTCGACGCGCAAGGCATGGCCGAATTGAACACCACCCGCCTGGACGGGCGCAGCGTCACCCCCGCCGAGGTGCGGAACGCCTGCGCGGCAATGCCTTTCCTGGCGGAGCGCCGTCTGGTCGTGCTGACCCATCCTCTGGCGCGTATCAAATCGGCAGCCCAGCGCAAGGAGTTCCTGGCGGCGCTGGAGGCCGTCCCGGAGAGTACCGCCCTGGTGCTCTCGTTTGCCTCCCCTCTGGATGACATCGGTTTGCCGTGGAAAAGGCACGGCCTGCGAAAACCCAAAAAAGACCACTGGCTGGTGGCCTGGGCAAAGAAGAACCCGCAGAAGGTCTACCTGAAGGGTTTCCTGTTGCCGGGAGGGCAGGAGATGGCGGGCTGGATTCGCGAATACGCCGCGGCCAGCGGTGGAGAAATCTCCCCGCAGGGGGCCAACCTGCTGGCGCACCTGGTAGGACGCGATACCCGCACCGCCGCCAACGAAGTGGACAAACTGCTGGCCTACGTCAACTACCGGCGGGCGGTGGACGAGGACGATGTGACCCTCGTGGCGACGGACAACACCGTTGCCAGCGTTTTCGACCTGGTGGACGCCCTGGGGCAGCGTCAGGGAACCCGCGCCCTGCAACTCCTCAGCCAGTTGCTGGAAGAGGAGGACGCCCTGCGCATCTTCGGGATGGTGGTGCGCCAGTTCCGTCTCCTGCTCTTGGGGCGGGAAGCGCTGGACGAGGGCGGACAGGTGGCCTCCCGCTTGCGCATCCATCCCTTCGTGGCCCGGAAAATCACCGCTCAGGCGCGCTACTTTGACCAGACCACCCTGGAGAACATCTACCGCCGCCTGGCGGAGATAGACGAAGCCATCAAGACGGGGGAGATTGAAGCGGCAGTAGCCCTCCACACGCTGACGGCAGCCTTGTGTCAGTGAGCGGGCTGTTCCCGTTCCACGCCCATCCACAGATGATGGGGCAAAATCGTCGGGGCGGGACGGATTTCTACGCCGCCCAGTTGTTCGCGTTCCTCTGAAACCATACTGGGGTGGACATAACACAAGTTGGGCTGCTCGCCGTATTTCTGGCGGTAATACTCGGCAGCCCGGCGCACTTTGTGCGCCAAATCCTGGTTGGGGGTGTCGTCGAACCACAGCATACCGATGTCCATAGGGGCCTCCGGGGATTTCTGTCAAAAATCTTCCCTGCTCCGATAGGCGGGGAAATAGCGCCCGTGTACCGGAATGACGAAGCGTACCCACCGGCCTTTGACGAATGCGCCGAATTCCAGCCCGCGGCGCAGCCAGGATGCCCGCGGCGCGTCGTCCGGCGAGAGCGCTTGGGCCAGTCCCTGGTTTTCGATGTGGCCGGTGATGAGCGTGCCGGCGCGGCTGAGCCAGGCGCGCTTCAGGGAGCGAATCCCGGTGCTGGGGATATGCACCAGCGGCCACACCCCTTGCGAGGGGCCGTAGGCCATCAGGTATTGCAAATCGCGATGGATTTCGCCGTCGAAGCGGGGCAGCAGGGCGGGGAGGTCGTCGAGCACCAGAACCACCTCAGGGCCGGGCATCCGTCCGGCGCGGCGGGCATCTGTGACCTCCACGAGGTGCAAAATCAGGGCGTCCGCCGAGCGCCGCCAGGGTTTTTCCACGCCCAGGCAGTGCGGCGTCTCGCGCAAACCGTCCAGCCAGTCCGGATTGGTGCTCAGGGCGTAAAACGTGGCGTCCAGGTGGTGATTGAGCACGGTGAGGGAATACAAAACCGCCTGCATCAAGGTGCGCTGGCCGCTCATCGGGTCGGCCACCAGGAAGAGCGTCCCGGCGGCGGGGTTGTTCAATTCCAGGATGACGGGGAAGCCGTCATCTCCCATCCCGAAAAGCGCCGTGGGGTTGGGAAAAGGCCCCGCCTCGTACAGCAGGCGATTCAAATAATCGTAGTGCAGGGGCGGCTCTGGCTGAATCGGGGGAAACGCCCCTGTATCCGTTTGATTGAGGATGGGCGATGGGGTTTCGGTAAGGGGAAAGGCAATACTCATATTGTGCGCCGGTGGCAGGGAATCCGATGGGAAATCCGCGCTTTTATTCTAGCACAAATGTTCTAAAAAATAAAGATGGATTCGGACTGCCGATTTGTCGGGCGCGCTTTTTGATGATTTCCCCCGACGCCCTTTGCGGTTGCTCCCGTTTCCCCCAAGGTGCAGCACCCCCGAATGCGTTGCCGAGACCTGACGGGTTTCCCGAAACCCGTCAGGTCTGGCTTTCGCGCCGCCACAGACTGATGCTTTCGATGTGGTAGGTTTGGGGGAACATATCGAAGGGCGTGACCTGTTCCAGGCGGTAGCCGACCTCCCGCAGGCGGCGGGCGTCCCGCGCCAGGGTTGCCGGGTTGCAGGAGACGTAGGCCAGCGTCCCGGCCTCCAAAGCCAGGATTCTCTCCAGGGTACGGCGACCCACTCCGGCACGGGGCGGGTCCAGGATGATTATTTCGGGGCGCGTGGCCTCCAAAGCGGGCAGCGCTATCTCCACGGGGGCTTCGTACAGTTCCACGTGGTCGAATTCATCCAGGTTGAAGGCAAAATCTTCACAAGCCCAGGGATTCTCCTCCACAGCAATCAGGCGGGCGACGCGGGGCGCAAGGAAGGCGCTGAACAGCCCCGCGCCGGCGTAGAGGTCGAGGAGGGTGCTTTCCGGCGCGGGGGGCAGATGCTCCAGGAGGTGCGCCACCATCCGCTCGGCCACCGCGAGGTTGACCTGGAAGAAAGCCCCCGCCGAAACCCGAAAGGTGCGCCCCCGAAGGGTGATTTCCTGGTCGGGGTAGCCGGAAAGCAGGGTGCGGCCTTCCGGCCCGATGTGGACTGCCGAGAGGGGAAAATCCACGCTGAACTCAGGGGGCTGCGGATCGTCGCTCTCCAGCACCAGCATCAGGTCGTCCCCGTCGCCGACCCGCAGGGCGACCCGTTCCAGGCCGGGGAGGACTTCGATATCCAGCCGAGGCCAGACTTCGGCGAGGGCGGGGTGCAGCAGGGGGCACTCCCGGATGGGGATGACTTCATCGGAGCGGGCGGCCTTGAAGCCCAGTTCTCCCTGGGGAGTGAGGTGAAACTGGACGTGGTTGCGGTATTCCCAGGGGCGCGGTGAGGGGACGATGGGGCGCACGGGCGGGTTCTCCAGGCCGCCGATGCGCTCCATCTGGTCGCGCAGGATGCTTTCTTTGAGGCGCAACTGCGTTTCGTAGGGGGCGTGCTGGTAATGGCAGCCTCCGCAGCGGGTGTAGTGGGGGCAGCGGGGGGCGATGCGCTCCGGGGAGGCCTCCAGCACGGCGAGCAGTTCGGCGCGGGCGTAGCCGCGTTTCTCCTCCACGAGGCGCACCCGGACGCGCTCACCGGGCAGGGTGTAGGGCACGAAGACAGCCTTGCGGCGTCCCTCGGCGTCGGGCGGCAGGCGTCCGATGGTTTCGCCTCCGTAGGCGGGGATGGCGAGGGTGAGGAGCATGGAGGGGATGGGGTGATGATGAGATGGGGTGATGATGAGATGATGAGGTGGGAGGTGAGGGGGAAAGAAGAACGGCGCACCCTGGGGGGGAGAGGGCGCGCCGTTGGGGGGGCGAGGGCGAAGGTTTTACTGCGCCATGTAGTCGTCGATGGCGGCCAGGAGGGTGTTCAGGTCCTCCATGTGGACTTCGCCCATGTGGGCGATGCGGAAGGTCTTGTTTTTCAGGTCGCCGTAGCCGTTGGCGAGGCGCATGCCGCGCTGGAGGAGGAAGGCGTTCAGGTCGCCGATATCAATCTTGTGCGTGTTGGCAACTGTCGTGACGGTGTAGGAGCGGTAGCCCTCGGCGGCAAACAGCCCGAAGCCGCGCTCCAGCGCCCATTGGTGGACGCGCTCGGACATGGCGAGATGCCGTTCCCAGCGGGCTTCTACGCCCTCCGCCAGGATGCGGTCCATCTGGACATCCAGGGCGTAAACCAGCGCCACGGCGGGGGTGGCAGGGGGGGAGTTCTTGATGCGGGGCTTTTCCAGGCGCAGGAGGTCGAAGTACCAGCCGCGGTTGGGGACGCTCTCGGCGCGTTCCAGGGCGCGGTCGCTGACTGCCGCGAGACTGATGCCGGGGGGCAGGGCCAGCGCCTTCTGCGAAGAAGTGAGCACGAAATCAATTCCCCACTCGTCCATCTTCATCGGCGCGCCGCTCAGGGAGGAAACGGCGTCCACGGCCACGATGGTATCCGGGCTGACTTCGCGCACCGCGGCGGCGATTTCGTCCACGGGGTTCATCAGGCCGGTGGAAGTCTCGTTCTGGACGACGGTGACCAGGTCGTAGTGCCCTTTCTCGAGGGCTTCGGTGACTATCTCGGCGGTTACGGGCTGTCCCCACTCCACATCGAGTTTGTCGGCGGCCTTGCCGTTGGTAACGGCGACGTCGAACCAGCGTTTGCCGAAGGCACCGTTGACGCAGGCCAGAATCCGCTCTTTGGAGAGGTTGCGCACGGCGGCCTCGTGCAGGCCGGTGCCGGAAGATGTGCTGATGAAAACGCGGTATTGCGTCCCGAAGAGCGCCTTGCTCTTGTTGGCGGCGCGGTGGAAGATTTCCTCAAATTCCTTGCTGCGGTGCGGAATCATGGGGCGCGCCTGCGCCTGCGCCACACCGGGGTCTACATCTACGGGGCCGGGTACGAAAAGGTATGCCATAGGAAGCACCTCCAGGCTAGGTCGGAATCGGTTTCAGGGAGGGTCAAAAAACGACGGCGCGCGATTCGCCGCCAGGGAAATTATACCCGCCTCCAGGCTTTTTGCGCGCCGAATAGGGAAATTTGTCTGACAAATTCGGACGGTTTTCCCAACAAAAATGCCGCCATCGGGAACGATGACGGCACGGGAAAGCGCTTGTTACGGGCAGCCGGGGATGAAAGGGGCCACCGTGCACCACAGGTAATGGCTGTCGATGTACCACAGCGCGCCCACCACCAGGAGGCACAAGACAATCACCGACACACATCCGATTGCCAGGCAGGGCACTTTGCTGCTCTTCTGGGGTTGCTGCGGGGGCAGTTTGTTCTCCAAATCGCCCGTGGGGGCGGAGGAGGGCGCCATTTGCGGGGAGTAGGCCTGGGGCGGCGGGGGAGGGGGCCCGGCGGGAGCGGCCATCGCCGGCGAGGCTACCGTGGCGTTGGGGTCGTAGGAAGTCTCTTCGAAGACGAGGGTAACGTTCTCCCCCAGCAGAATGACGTCGCCCACCCGCAGGACGTGCGGGCCGGCCAATCGCTGCCCGTTGATGAAAGTCCCGTTGGTGGAGCCTAAATCTTCGATGACGAACTGCATCCCCTGGCGGGAGAGACGGGCGTGGCGGCGGGAGACCTCCACGTCGTTGATGATGAAGTCGTTGCTCACATCCCGGCCAATGGTGATTTCATCCTGCGAAAGCGCAAAAACCTTGCCGGGGGCGGGACCGGTGCGCATGGAAAGTTGGAAAGACGGGGCTGGCATACCTTTCTCCTCGGAACGTGGATTTGAACACAGTGTACAGGCTTTTCAGGGGGATGTCAAACAAAACACCTTGCAACTTTGTCAGGTCGCTCTCACCCCAAGATTTGCGCTTCCGGCAGGGAATTTCGCAGGGCTTCCTTTTCCTCCTCCGGGAGAGGGTTGCCGCGCAGGATGATGATTTCCAGGTGTCCCAGAGAGCGCAGCGCGGCGGGAAGGCGGCGCAGGCGGTTGTTCCACAGGTAGAGTTCGCGCAGGGAGACCAGTTCCCCGATGGAGGCGGGCAGGGTCTCCAGATGGTTATCCTGCAAGTGAAGTTCTTCCAGGCGGCGCAAGCGGGAGATTTCGGGGGGGAGGTCGCGGAGACGGTTCCCGCTCAAATTGAGGTGCTGCAAATTGGGAAACGCGAGCACCTGCGGGGGAAGTTCTTCCAAACCCCACTTGCTGAGGTTGAGGCGGCGGACTTTCTCCGGTTCACGGAGCGCATCTTCCAAATCCCGGTAGGTTTTTTCTTCAGGGGGCACCGTTCTTCTCCTCCATTCTGTAACCAAAGACGTTTCCGAAAGATTGTATCACCGCCCGGCGCACCTCCTCCAGA
>DRKV01000443.1 GCA_011051635.1 Chloroflexota bacterium
ACCGGGCCCGTCACCGACCCCCCTCCCTACAAATACGCCTTGGCCGATGCCACCTCCAACGTACCCGCCGCCAGAGCGCACGCCAACCCAAGTGTCGTACCCCTATCCGATAGTCTCTCCACAGCCGCCTTTGCCTGTGCCAACCCGGGAAGCATATCCCTGAAATCGGAATTTGCCGGTCCCCGCCCCGACACTGCCATTGGGTAGTGGACAAAATGGACAGACACGTCCCCCCTCTGCCCTGTGGACATCCTTCCTGTGGACACCGCCTCCCAGTGGGGGAGAATCGCCCCTGCCCCCCTTGGGGGAAGGCCGGGAAGGGGGAAAAGCGAAGCCCCCGTTTGCCACCAGTCAAAATTTGCCACTACGTGCCATTGAACCCTGCCCCGGAAGCGGGTAGAATAGCGGGGCACAATCCCCGATGCGAGAGGAGAACAGACCTATGAGTGAAATGCCGTATGTTGGCGATGATACCTTTGTCGAAGAAGTCTTGCAGGCCGATTTGCCCGTCCTGGTGGACTTTACCGCGGTGTGGTGCGGTCCCTGCAAAATGCTGGACCCGATTGTTGCCGAGTTGAAGGATGAATGGGAGGGCAAGGCCAAGGTCGTCCGCCTGGATGTGGACCACAATCCCAACGTTCCGATGCAGTACCGGGTGATGGGCGTCCCCACCCTGATGCTCTTCCACAACGGAGAGCCGAAACACCGCATGACGGGCTACAAACCCAAACCGAAAGTAAGAAAGGAATTCGAACCTTTTCTGGGCTGAGTTGGCAGGCAGGCCCCGAAAACCACAGCGGGAGACTCCCAAAGGAGTCTCCCGCTTTTCGTATAACGCGCTCTTCCCCAAAGGGGGGCGGGGGAAAACAGTCTTACGCCGCGGCTTTTGCCGCAATCCCTGCCGCGTCGCGTAACACCTCGGCCTTGTCGGTGCGCTCCCAGGGCAAATCCAGGTCATCGCGCCCGAAGTGCCCGTAAGCGGCCACCTGGCGGTAGATGGGACGCCGCAGCCCCAGGTCGCGGATGATTGCGCCGGGGCGCAGGTCGAAGTGTTCGGAAATCAGGGCCGCGATGCGCTCGTCGGGGATGCTCCCCGTCCCGAAGGTCTCCACGTTGACGCTCAGGGGGCGCGCCACGCCGATGGCATACGCCACCTGGATTTCGCAGCGCTCGGCCAGCCCCGCCGCGACCACGTTCTTGGCCGCCCAGCGGGCCGCGTAGGCTGCGGAGCGGTCTACCTTTGTCGGGTCTTTGCCGCTGAAGGCTCCGCCGCCGTGCCGCCCCATCCCCCCGTAGGTGTCCACGATGATTTTCCGGCCCGTCAGGCCCGCGTCGCCCATCGGCCCGCCGATGACGAAGCGCCCCGTGGGGTTGACGTAGATTTTCAGCCGCTCGTCCACCATCTCTTCGGGCAGCACCGGCTTGATGACGTGCTCGATGACGGCCTCGCGAATATCCTCGCTGGAGATGTCGGGGGCGTGCTGGGTGGAGATGACCACCGTATCCACGCGCTTGGGTTTGCCGTAACTGTACTCCACCGTTACCTGACTCTTGCCGTCGGGGCGCAGCCAGGCCAGCGTGCCATCCTTGCGCACCTCTGCCAGGCGGCGGGTCAACTTGTGGGCCAGGTAAATGGGCATGGGCATCAGGGTGGGGGTCTCGTTGCAGGCAAAGCCGAACATCATCCCCTGGTCGCCCGCACCGATGGCCTCGATTTCGGCCTCGCTCATCTCGCCGGATTTGGCTTCCAGGGCTTTGTCCACGCCCTGGGCGATGTCGGGGCTTTGGCTGGCAATCGCGGAGAGCACCCCGCAAGTGTGGCCGTCGAAACCCTTCTTGGCGCGGTCGTAGCCGATATCCAGAATGACCTGCCGCGCCAGTTCGTCGAAATTGACGAAGGCTTTGGTGGTGATTTCGCCCAGCAGCATCACATAACCGGTTTTGGTGGCTACCTCGCAGGCCACCCGCGAGTAGGGGTCCTGTTCCAGGCAGGCATCCAGCACCGCATCGCTGATTTGGTCGCACATCTTGTCCGGGTGGCCTTCGGTCACCGATTCGGAAGTAAACATCAACGAGGGGGAATTCATAAACGTGGTACTCATTTCAAGCGCCTCCAGATAAAAAAATGCCCCTTCCGGTTCAGAAAGGGCAATGGCACGCAAACAGGCACGGCTGCCCTCTCATCTTCCAGAACATCCGTCTGCCGGAATTGGCACCTTGAGCGCTTGCGCCCAGGTTGCCGAGGCTTCAAAGGGCCGGTCCCTCCACCTCTCTGGATAAGAGTGCCGTTAGGGGCGTATTCGGTTGACGGCGGCATGATACCACGCCGGGCATCAGGTGTCAAATTCGGGATTCTTTCCGGGAAGCGCTCGAAGAACGCGGATTGCGCCGGTGCCCGCTGATTTACGCAGGAAAGCGCAGGATTGTGCTGCCCCCTCTGTCATGCAGGAAGTCCGCTCGGCGGACTTGAGGGAAGATGGCAGTTGAAACTGCACCAACATCTGCGAAGCCGCCCTTCGGCGTAGGACAACTGCTCGCAGTTGTCCTACAGCGCGGCATCCCCGCAAGAGGGCCAGTCGCCGGGGCCGAAGTGCATCTACGGGATTTGCCCGCACCCGTTCCGTCTGTCCTTCTTGCGGCGCGTTGGGAACAGGCGTATACTTGCCGCATTCCGTAGCGCATCCTCCGGGACATCCGCTCATACCGGCGCGTATCGGGGGTATCTGCGCTTCCAACTCCCAACCCTGTTACCGTGGATGGAGGCTCTCTATGGCTCAAAAACTCGTTTTGCAATCTGGCGAACAACTGCTCTTCCGTGTCCCCGTTTCGCTGGTCACCGGACGATTGGCGACCCGCACCGGCACTTGTTATGTGACCAACCGGCGTATCGCGGTCATCTCAGAATCGCTTGCGGCGGGAGTGTCGGCGGCGGTTTCCATCATCTCCCGCGCTATTTTGCGTAAAGCAAATGCCCTGGGGACGCAAAAGCAGGAAGTCTCTCTGAAGATGCTGGGGCGTATCTCGCTGGGCAAATACGGCGTGGGGCGCACGGTAGATATCCCCCTGGGAGACGGCTCGCAGGTACGGATGGTGCTGAACGGCAAGCAGACGCAGCGCTTTTTAGAGGCTCTGGATGGCGCCCTGGCGGGGCTGGGTCTGGAGCGCGTCGCGGAGGGCGAAGACGCCTGGCGCGTGCGCCCCAGGGTATGAGATGGGCTAAATCGGAGTGCCCAGTCTCCCATCGTCCAGTGCGCAGCCCCTCCCCTGCCAGCGGGGGAGAGGCTTTTTCGGGCCAGGGCCACCTATGGAGCAAACTGGTGACGCGGTTGGATGGCAGGGGCAAAACTGGATGTATCGGTCGCCCAGCCGCGAGCCCGCGCTTCGGCGCGCAATTGCAGGAAAGCGGGCTTGTCCTGCCCCGCGCCCTCCCAGGTGCGGAGGCCAAGTGTGCGCAAGTATTCGCCGAAAGCCTTGTTCCGCAGCCCGTAGTAATGTTGCAATTCCTTGACGGATGCGGGCGGCAAGTCGGTCAGCCAGACGAAAGTCACCAGGGGGATATTCTCTGCGTGAGCGTCCCAGGCTTGAAAGACTTCCCAGATGAATGCGGCTTGCTGTTCTGGAGAACTGCTGCATGTCTCGCTGGAGGGGTAGCCGACCTCCGGCAGGTAGAGAGGTTTGTCGCCTGCCAAATCCAGCATGCTGGCAAAATCGGCGCCAACGGTTTCCGGCGGGCGGACGGTGAAATCCTGGTTGAGGGGGTAATAAGTCAATAAGACCGCGTCACTGGCCTCCCAAAGCAGGGCGGCCAGGTGGCGCTGCCGGCTTGCGCCGTCATATGTCATTTTGACCCCTATCGGTAAGCCGGGCCATAAGGAGCGAGCGTGGGCAGCGCTTTTTTCAAAGAAGTCCGCATACTCGGCCCAGGCGGTTTCATCCGCCCCCAGCACACCGTCCACCTCGTTGCCGATGGAAAGGGCGACCAGATTCAGGTTGGATGTCTGGCTGGCTACGTAATCCAGGAGAGATTTAAAGCGGGCAATCACCTGAGGGTCGTCAAAGGGCAGGGGGCGCAAGTCCTCGGTACGGCGGTCTGCGGTGGTGTCCAGCACGCTGATGGTCAGCATGAGCCGCAAACCTTGTTCTGGATAGTAAATGTTGGCGATTTGCAGCCAGTTGGGGGCGGGAGCGAATTCTCCGGGAGCGGTTTCAATGTCGTCCCAGTACACACTAAGCGAGACCGCCTGCGCTCCCGCCGATTTGGCCTGCGCGATGGCGGCATCGTAATCGTCTTTTTCGGGGGTGGTGATGTCAATGCCAAGGATACGCGCCCCGGCGGGGAGCGTGTTCCCCTCCGGGATGGGGGTATACGCCGGGGCTTTGGGAGCGCTCTCGCCGCAAGCCAGCGTTGCAATCGCAAGCACAAGGAGGGGGAAAAGCAGGCGGCGATTCATGCTTCTCCCCTTTGAGCAATTGCCGGGGCATCTTCTCCCTGCTTCCACGAGACTTTCCGTACCGCCCAGACTGCGCTTGTCACGCCGAACAAGCCGCCCAACAACCATCCGATGGTGACGAGCATCACCACTGAGTTGCCCAGCAGCCATTTTGCCAGCGGCAGAGCGGGCACGAAAACCGCTCCAATCCCTAGCAGTGCTTTCGGAGTCGGGAAAGACGGCAGGCGCTCAACTTTGGGAGTGGGCATCCCTCGGCTGATGCGCAAGGAGCGCGCCAGTAAAGCGATGACCAGGGCGTAAAAGCCCAGGATAATAGCCTGCCCCGGCCAAAAAGCCGGGATACGCTCCGGGTAGATACCAAACCCCAGGAAGATGTATAACCCTCCAAGCCAGAGTGCCATTATGGCTAAGCCCTGCTTTTCGGGCAGCAAATCTTTCAGGGTGTATCTTGTCCCGTGAGTGACGCGCATCCACAATGCCGTGAGCAGGGTCAGCACTGAGACGGTGCCTAGCCCGGAGAGCAGAGAAATCCCCGGGTCGGGGGAGTTGATAGACTGGAAAACGGCCCCGAAGAGCGCAATCGCCAGCCAGCCTTTCGATGAACCATAAAAGCGACGCAGGCGTAAGGGGAAGGCCGTCAGGACGTCGCGTGACTCCGTCAACAGGCCTTCTGCAAGGGCAACGGGGGTGATGAATGAGAGCCAGGTATGCCACCAGAACACCAACACAGAAATCTCCACCACGGCGACATTGCCCAGGGTAATTATCGCCCCCCAGTCAGGCTGCCAGAGCATCTTGGTCATGTAGGCTTCGTACAGACCCAAAAGCAAGCCGGCGAAAATTAGCGAGGAGAGACGCGGGCGGCCCCCGAAACGGTAAATCAGCGTCAGGAGTACCAACACATGTAGCCCGTAGAGCGGCACGACGACGAAAATTCCCCAAGTGTGAAAGAAGGGGAACATATCCGAGCCGGCGAAGACTTCCGCAAAAAAAGTGCTGTATGCGGCCAGTGTCAGCCAGAAGAGTAATTTGTGCGTGCGGGGAGGAGACAAAGAAGTTTATCCTTTCGTGTGTGGAGAGCGACCAATTCGCCAGAGCGCCCACCCGAAAAGTCCAATCCCCAGTGGAACGGTGAGCAAATAGCCGATGATGTTGCTGGGAACCTGCCAGCCCGTGGCTGTCCACAAGGCGTATTCCAGCGCCGCAGTCAGCGGGAAGGCCAGCCATGCCAACATGTTGACGGGACGCGGGCGGCCTGCCAGTTCCTCCAGCAGGTCGGGCGTCCCTGCGGCTGTGCGACGGGCGTGGCGGCGCAATGCCCACCAGCAAATGCCCAGCAAGAGGGGCAGCAACAACACGGAGATGGGGACGGTAAACGCCGCTCCCCCCAGGAACAGACCGAGGAAAAGCACCCCGCCTCCCCACATTTCACCGCGGCTGGGAGAGAAGGCGGCCAGCCCGGCCTTCCCGTTCAGCCAGTAAGCCGTCAACAGCAATCCCACAGTGAGCAAACTGAAGCCGACGAACCGCATCGGGCGCAGGGGCATGACCGCGGCAGGCCAGACCGCCCAGAAGCCCCACACCAGCCCGCTCAAGACGGCAGTCCGCAAGTTGAGGGCAAAACTTCCTGCGCGCAGCCATTTTTGGACGAGGTACCAGCCGAAAAGCAGGTCAATAGGCATGTGCCATGCCAAACCGGTGAAACTGAGCGACCAGGGCAGGTTCTCGTAAGCGGTTGCCACGATGCCGCCCTCCAGCATCCAGCCGTAGGCCGCGCCCACAATCAACAGGGCTGCAAGGTTGTTGACCCGATAGCGGCGGATAAGCGTCAGGACGAGAAAGGCCGCCAGAGTGTACACTCCCCACAAAACCAACAAATCGCCCGGTGCAGGAGACGGTGTGCCGGGGTCGTTGGTTTGCCCGTAAAAAGCAAATTCGGAGTAAAAGGTGAGGATGTAGCCGTTGACGAGCGCCAGAGACAAGTTGTGGAGAAAGTTTTTCACACGAGAGACCTTTGGAGGGCGGTTGCGGGATGGATGCCGCAGGGTTTAATTGTACACGACTTTGTACCGGGCTGAGCCTGTCCATTTCTTCGCCATCCGAACCCCTCGTGGATTGCCCCCCTGTGCTTTGGATAGCGGCACCCCGATACCGGTTTCCCTTTTTCGCCCGGCATCCCCGCAAGAGGACAATCGCCGGACGGAGGTCTCTCCGTAAAGGGACATTCAGGGAGCGCGAAGGCAGTCTTCCCCGGAGCAGGACGGCGATTTCTCCCCCTGCGGGGTCCAGAGAGGCGCGATGTCGGGCGATGGATGCTCTCCGAGAGGTGAAACAAGGAAGTCGGCGGGCGGAGATGCGGGAGAGAGGAGGTCTTCCGACAGAGGCGCGTCGTCCCGGAAGGTATCCGCTATCCATTCGCCGACAAGGACGCTTTCGCCGCTGCCGGAACGCTGCCCGAAGGATTGGAAGCGCAAAATCAGGCCGGTATCGGCATCCACCCAGTATTTGGACAGCAGGACGGGGCGAGGGGTGGTCATGTCGGAGGCGGAGACCTGCACGATGAGCGTATCCCGTCCGGCGAGACGTTCCGTGCCGAGAACCTCCGGATGCTCCCAGGCGGGGAGCGTACGGGGCGGAAAAATCCAGGGGCCCACCGGGGGGAGAGAGTACAGGGGGGGAAGGCCATTGTCTTCGGCGGGAAGCATCTCGCCGGAGGGGAGCGCCATGCGGCGCAGCGCGCCGTCCTCCGTGTAGCGCAATTCGGCGGGAGGCAGCATATCGGGACGCGTTGGGCCGGCATCCTCCACCGTCTCGGAGAGCAGGACGCGCCCCGCGCCGGAAGGCCGCAGGACGGCTTGCAGGAAAACGGTCAGGTCGGGCGCGCCGCCGGTGGGGACGAGGAGCCGCCCTTCCACCCAGGTATCCTTTTGGGGCGCGGTAACGCCGTAAACCAGGATGTCTTCCGGCGGCGTCTGGAGGGTGAGCGGGTGGTTCCAGGGAGGGGGCGTCGGTTCATTCGTTTTGGGGATGGAGGTTGGCTGCGGCGCAGGAAGGTCGGGGGTCGGAGAGGGCGGTGCAGGGGACGAGGTTTCGGTTGGCGCGGGGGG
>DRKV01000444.1 GCA_011051635.1 Chloroflexota bacterium
GACGCGGTGGAGGTGAGGGTGTCATGTGTCACGTGTCAAGTACCACGTACTACGTGCGGGGTGCGACGTGAGGCTGACCGTTGACGGTGGACGGTGGACGACGGACCACAGACTGCTGACCACAGACCACTGACGGCCGACCGCTGACCGCTGACCACCGACCGCTGACCACTGACCGCCGACCGCTGACCACAGACCGCCGACGGCTGACGCCTGACCGCTGACCGCCGACCGCTTGCCCCCCAATCCCTGCTCCCAAATCCCTAATCCCAAATTCCCAATCCCTACCCACTCACCCCATCACCCCATCACCATGACCCGCCTCCCAATCTACCTGCTGCTTCTCCTCGCCCTCGTCCCCGCGGTCCGTGCCCAGACGGAGAGCGCTCCCCAACTGGAACTCTCCCTCAACCGCGATTGGGGCTACGGCGGCCTGGGCGGACAAATCCAGGGGCATTTCTCCGCCCGCGTGCGCGGCCCCGACGACCTGGAGCGGGTGGTCTTCTACCTGGACGACCAAATCCTGGGCGAAGCGGACGCGCCGCCCTTCAAAATCCGCTTTGTGACGGATGACTATTCCCTGGGCGAACACACCCTCTCCGCCGTGGGCTACACTACCGACGGACGTACCCTGACCTCCAACACCCTGCACCGCGAATTTGTCTCCGCACAACAAGGCTGGCGGGATACTGGCAAGATGGTGCTCCCCCTGCTGGGGGTAGTCTTCGGGGCCATGCTGCTGGCCGCGTTGGTAGCCTACCTCGGAGAGCGGAAGCGCAAGCCGCTCCCGCCGGGCGCGCCGCGTTCCTACGGCATCTTCGGGGGGGCGGTGTGCCCCAAATGCGGACGCCCCTTCAGCCGTCACTGGTGGGCGCCCAACCTGCTGGCGGGCAAATTCGACCGCTGTCCGCATTGCGGCAGGTGGAGCATCGTGCGCGCTGCCCCTCCCGAAGTCCTGCGCGCTGCCGAGCGGGCCGAACTGGAGGCCGCCGTTCCGCTCTCCGCTCCCCCGGATGAAACCGAACAATGGAAGAAAGACCTGGACGACTCGCGCTATCTGGATGAGTGAAGCCGTACTCACCCGCTCTTAACCTGGGTGTTGTACAATGTCACGTACCACGTACCACGTACCACGTGCGACGTGCGGCGTACTTTGTACGTTGTACTCCGTACGTTGTACCCCTCCCCATCTCCTCCTCTCACCACCCCATCACCCCATCACCTCCCCACCCCACCATGTCCCCATCCCTCACCCGCCGACAATTCCTCCAACTGGCCGCTCTTGGCCTGGGCGGATTGGCCCTGCGTCCGCTGCGCCGCTGGTTCACTCTGCCCGATTTCCCGCAGGCCGAGCGCCTGGGACGCGTTGCCACCGGCAGGGTGGAACTCAAAGCCCGTCCCGACCACGAGAGCGATACCCTGGGCTACCTGTACGATGACGCCGTCGTCCCCTGGCTGCGCGAGGTGGTCGGTCGCCGTCCCGGACGCAACAACCAGCGCTACGTGGAAACTCCCGATGGCTACTTGTGGGCGGCGGACTTGCAGCCCGTGGAAGTACACCTCAACGAGCCGGTGGACGAACTGCCCCAGATGGGCGATGTGCGCGGTATGTGGGTGGAGGTCACCGTCCCCTACGTGGACGCCGCGCTGGATAACCCGCCGGCCCGCTCCCCGTGGATAAAGCACCGTCTGGAGAACAATCTGCCGCCCCGTTTGTACTACAGCCAGATTTTGTGGGTGGATGCCCGGCGCGTGGACGCCGAGGGGCAGGTGTGGTACCGCATCAACGAGCGCTACGGCAGCCCCGGCGACATCTTCTGGGCCGACGCCCGCGCCTTCCGCCCGCTGACCCCCGAAGAGTGCAGCCCCATCCATCCCGAAGTGGAAGACAAGCGCATCGTTGTGGACATCACCTACGACCGGCAATTTCTTTCCTGCTACGAGGGAAAGAGTGAGGTATACTTTTGCCGCATTTCCGCCGGGCGCGGCGAAGGCTCCACCCCGGTCACGCCGCCCTACAGCGAGGGCTTCCCCATCTGGCGCAAACTCTTCTCCGTCCACATGGCGGGCGGCACCAATGCCGACGGCTGGGATTTGCCCGGCATCGCCTGGACTTCGCTTTTTGTGGGCGAGGGCGTGGCGATTCACTCCACTTTCTGGCACAACAATTTCGGCGAACCCATGTCTCACGGCTGCATCAACGCCGCCCCCGCAGATGCCCGCTGGATTTTCCGCTGGACCCAGCCGGAGGTAGATTTCGCCCTCGGCGACCGCACCATCGTCGGCAGCGGCAGCACCCTCGTGAAAGTCGTGCAGGCGTAGATGGACGGTGGACGATAGACGGTGGACGGTGGTCAACGGTCTATCGTCAACGGTCTACGGTCTCAACCGCACCCCGCACTTGACACGTGACACTTGACACCCCTCAGGAGATTTGCATGGATTTTTCCAACCTCACATTAGGACTTGCCTTCATCGCTGGTTTGGCTTCTTTCCTCTCCCCGTGTGTTTTCTCCCTCGTCCCGGCTTACATCGGCTACCTGGGAGGCCGCTCCGCAGCCCAGGCGCAGGGCGAAGAACCCGGCAAATGGACGACCTTCTCTCACGGGGTCGCTTTTGTGCTTGGCTTCAGCGTGGTCTTCGTCCTGCTGGGCGTGGCCGCCTCCGCGCTGGGCGGGCTGTTGTATGACATCCGCATCTGGCTGGCGCGTATCGGCGGCATCGTGGTTATCGTCTTCGGGCTGCACATGACGGGCATTTACCGCATCCCCTTCCTGGAATACGACCTGCGCCCCCAATCCACGCCCGATAAGCGCCTGGGCTACCTCTCCTCCGCCTTGATGGGCGTCTTCTTCTCGGCGGGCTGGTCTCCCTGCGTGGGGCCGGTGCTGGGCGCTATCCTGACCCTCTCGCTGGCGGGCGGCTCCATCGGCCAGGGAGCGCTTTTGCTGACGGTTTACTCTGCCGGATTGGCTATTCCCTTCTTGATTGCCGCTTTGGGAATTGACTGGGTCGTCACCGTCCTTCGCAAATACGGCAAGGTGATGCGCTACACCGAAATCGTGATGGGTGTTCTGCTCATCATCGTGGGCGTGATGCTGCTCTTCGGCCTCTTCTCTTACTTCGCTCGCTTCGGCTTTTTCATTGACCTGGGAGTGTAACTGTGAAACGCAACCTCATCTGGGCTTTGGTAGGCGGGGGATTGCTCGTAGGCGTGCTGATTGGGGGGATAATCCTGTTTGCGGCGGTCAAATTCATGGGAACTGCTGCCTCTTCGGGGGAGGGAGGGGGAGCGCAACCACCCGCTTTGACGGAATCCGCCTCCCCCCAGCAGAATCCCCAAAAGGAGGATGTTCCTGTTTCCCCCCAAATTGGGGGTCTCTCTCCCGATTTCAGCCTCACCGCCCTGGACGGCTCCACCTTCACCCTCTCCGAGACGCGGGGACGTCCCGTCCTGCTCAACTTCTGGGCGACCTGGTGCCCTCCCTGCCGGGCCGAGATGCCCGCCATCCAATCCCGCGCCGCGGAATGGGGCGATGATTTGCTGGTGGTCGGGATTGAGGTCGGCGAACCTCCCAACGAGGTGCAGGCCTTCGTGGACAGTTTCGGCCTGACCTTTCCGGTCGTGCTGGATAGACGCGGCAGCGTGGCGCACCGCTATCTCGTCCAGGGACTGCCCACCACCGTCGTCCTGGATGCGGACGGGGTCGTGCAGGCCCGCCACGTGGGAGCGATGAGCGAGAGCGACCTGGACGGCTACCTGGCGCAGGTGGGGTTGGAGCGTTGATGAAAGTCGTGCTCTATTTCCGCCCCGGCTGCCACCTGTGCGAGCAGGCTGAGGCCTGGCTGGAGGAACTGCGTCCCGCATACCCCCACACGCTGGAGCGGATTGACATCAGCGCCGACGAGAGCCTGGCGGCGGCCTTCGGCGAGCGCATCCCCGTGCTGGAAATCGGCCCCTACACCCTGGAGGCTCCCCTTGAGCGTCAGCGTCTGGCGGTCACGCTGGCCGCGGCGCAGGACCGGGAGACGCACATCGCCCGGGCTGAGGAATCGGCCTATCAGGCCCGGGTGCAGCGCAAGAACCGGGTCACCCGCAGCAACCGCGCCGTGTACTGGTTCAGCCGTCATTACATGCTGGTCTTCAACCTGTTCTTCGCCTTGTACGTAGGGTTGCCTTTCCTGGCTCCGGTGCTGATGAATGCCGGTTTGA
>DRKV01000445.1 GCA_011051635.1 Chloroflexota bacterium
ACCCGACCGCGAGCAGCAGAAGAACCGCCCAGCGCCCCATCGCTCACACTCCCACCAGCACCGCCCGCGCCGGCGCGCCGTCCGTCCCCAGAAGTTTCACGGGGAGGCAGTAGAGGGTGTAACGCCCCTCCGAAACGCCGGAGAGATTCAGCCCTTCGATGATGACCACCCCGCCGCCCAGCAAAATCTGGTGAGTGGGGACCGTATCGTGAAAGGGAGCGACGGAGAGATAATCCACCCCGACCACTTTGACGCCGCGCCCCACCAGGTATTCGGCGGCATCGGCGCTGAGGGCTACGTAATCCTCCCGAAAGGCGGTATGCCCGGCAGCCCACCACTCGGAATTGCGGGTTTTGAACAGCAGGCGGCGGGTGCGGGGCGGGATTTCGGCCTGCCGGAGGACATCTGCGGTAATCAGGTCTACATCGGGAAGGTGCAAAACAAAAGCGCGCCCCATCAGGAGGCGCAAATCCAGTTCGTCCACTGCATTGCCCTCCGCCAGGAAGTGGAGGGGAGCGTCTATGTGGGTGCCGGCGTGGACGCACATGGAGATGTGGGTTACGTTGGCGCTCTCCCCATCCGCAATCCGGCTGAGGGGGCTGAATTCAATCGGCGGGTCTCCGGGCCAGACGGGCAAGGCGGGGGAAACGGTGAGCGAGATGTCGTAGGTGTGCATGGGTTTCTCCTTCGGGCAGGGGAAAGGTCGGAATCGGTTCCCTATGAGTATAGCGAAAAGTAAGAAACAATGCAAACCCCAGTTGCGCTCTAAAAACCTCTTGCTTTCGGGCGCTCGGCGGGCACGCCCCTGCGCCGCCCCAACGTGTGCCACACAAAACGCCCCCAGCGGACCTCCCGCAGGTATTGCAGGTTGGGGACGGAGAAGCGCTGCGGCATGAGGTCGAACTGCTGCGGCAGAGTCCCCAGCGGGCAGGTGCGGTTGACGGCAAAGTAATCCAGCCAGTAGGCGGAGACCGGCAGCCGCGGGAAGAGATTCTCCAGAAAGGCGGTCAGGGCGCGCAGGTAGGGCAGGGAAACGTTGACAAAGGGACGCCGCCTGCCGAGGGCGTCCATGACGATGGAGACAGCCTGCCGCAGGGAAACGTACTCTCCCCCTCCCACCTCATAGGTTCGGTTGCGGGTGTTTTCATCTTCCAGCGCCCAGGCCAGGAGGGTGGCAAGGTCTTCCACGGAGAGGGGCTGAATGAGGGTTTCGCCCTCGTTGGGCAGCAGGAAGGCAAAGGGATTGACGTGCAGCAGCCAGGCCAGGCCGGTGGTGAAGGCATCCCCCGGCCCGAACAGGATGGAGGAGCGCACGATGGTGAAATCCAGCCCGCTGCGGCGGACGTGCTCTTCGGCGATGCCTTTGACCTTGAGGACGGGAAACGCGGAAGCCCGGTCGGCCCCCAAATGGCTGAGGTAGAAGATGCGCCGCACGCCGGCCTCTTTGGCCGCCTCCACGACGGAGCGCGTGCCTTCGATGTCGGTGCGGGCCAGGTCGGCGTAGATACCGCTCCACTCGGCCCCCGCCAGATGGAAAACGGTATCCACGTCCTTGAGGGCGGCTAGCAGGCCGCGGTGGTCGTCCAGGGTAGTGACTGCGGCGTGAACGGGAACCCCGCGGGGCAGGCTGGGACTCTCGGCGGAGGGCCGCACCAGAATACGCACCGCGTACCCAACCTCGCTCAATCGCCGCACGAGCGCCTGCCCGACAAAACCTGTGCCTCCGGTGACCAGTATCATCGTCGTTCCAGAAAGGGTAAACCAAATGTCGATGGATTGACCAAACGCGCCGCTGTGTTTTTCTCACCCGGGGAGACGGGGAACACAGTCGCCTCCGCAGATTCAAGACTTCCGAGTTCCGGGAGAACTCGGAAGTCTTGTGCCGCGAAGGAACACCGCCTTCGCAAGTTGGAGTCAGCCGCCGCCGGGCGACTTCGCAATGGTTGGCGCAGTTTCACCTGCCAGGAACTGCCTGCCGCCGCGCCCCTCAATCCAGATTCTTGGCGTAAACGAAAAGTTCCAGGCGTTCCCAGCCGCGGTGCTCGTAAAAGCGGATGGCTTCGTCGTTGTCGGTAGTGACCAGCAGGTAGTAGCGGATGCAGCCTTTGGCGCGCAGGCGTTCTTCCAGGGCGCTCATCAGGGCTTCGCCGATGCCGCGCCCCCGCAAGGAGGCCTCCACCGCCAGATGATACATCATCCCGCGGCGGCCATCGAAGCCCCCCAACACCGCTCCAACGATGCGGCCCCCCAACTCCGCCACGATGAACAGGTCGGGGTCGCGGCTCAGTTTCTTTTCGATTTCCTCCGGCTCGTCCGAGCGGCGCAGTTGGATGCCCTGCCCGGCCCGCGCCCACAGGTCGTAAACGGCCTGGTAATCTTCCGGGAAGCGGAACTGCCGCAGGGTGAGGGCGTTTTCGTTACTCTTCATCCTGCTCTTGATGCTTGCCCAAGAGAGCCGCCCAGGGACCGTGCAGCCCGTCGTCGGTCACGCCGAAGAAGTAGCGGTAGCCCTGCGGGGTGCGTTGGATGAAATCGTAGCGCTCGTTCTTGGCCTGCCGGTAGCGCCGCAGAAGGCCGTAATCGCCCTGCCACTGCACTACGGCGACTTCCAGGTTCTTGATGACTTTGTCGTACTCCTTGATGGCGTAGTGCCACAGACGGCGGGCGGAGCGCTCGGTGACGTTGTTGACCGTGTTGCCGTTGCGCAGGTCGCGCAGGACGTAGTAGCGCGTCCCCTTGCGCTGGGCCGCGCTGACCACCTCAACGCCAGTGCGCGGGGCGCTGTCGTCCAGAAGGGAGGGCTCCTCCGGGGTGGGAGGCGCAGAGGTCTCTCCGGCGGCGGCAGGGGCGATTTTCCCGGCATGGCCGCGCAGCACCAGGGAGACAATCTCATCCCGCACGGCGAGGCCGGTTTCGCTCTCGGCGCGCACGTAGATTTTGTTCTCGTCCACAGCGTAAGGCGGGTCGTCGCCGCGAGGCACCAGGATGCGCACGATTTTCTTGCCGCCGCTCTCCTGCACATCCAGGGTGCAATTGATGGGAGGGCTGATGCGGTTGTTGATTTCCTTTTCCAGTTGGGCGATGGCCTGCTCCGGCTTGGCGATACCCACCGGTTTCTTCTTCGGGTCGGCGCTGACGCCCACGTAGAGCGTGCCGCCATTGGTGTTGGCGAAAGCGCACACATCGGCGATGATGGCGTAGAGTTTGCCGCCCCGCACGGTCATTCCCTCGTGGAAATCCTGGACGATGTTGGGTCCCTCTTCGCGGGCCGCCTGGATGAAATCGAAGCCGTTGCTTCCTCCCCCGGCCTTGCTGGCCCGGTGCGGGCGGGTACGGGCGAAGTCGTTGCTCAGGAAGAGACTTTTCAGGGCCTCGAAAGAGCGTTCCTTGAGGCGCACATCGGTAGCCCGCTCCCCCACGCCAAGATTCTTCTTGCGCTGCGGGTCTCCCTTCAGGCGGTGGGCATCCGACCCCTGGATGCAGTGCATCCGGCGGGGATATTCCGGCTTGGCCCCGTTGAAGAAAGCGGCGGTGGTGCGCGGCCCTTTGCGTTCCAGGTCGGTTACTTCCAGGGCGTGCAGGTTGGGGTCCTGAGTGTAAGCAATCTTGGTCTGCCCGCCGAAGGGGAAGCCGCGCATGGCAACCCCGTTGCTGGAGTTAGCGTGGGCGGCAATCACCAGCCCGCCGGCCTGATTGATGGCGCGGTAGGCGGTGAGCACATCGGAGGAAGCGCCCACCGTGGCCGAGCCTTCGTCCAATTGGTCGGGAGGGATGTTGAGGTCCAGGAGGATGTGTTCGATTTCCCGCGGTGGTTTTTCGGGGGGGAAAATCCCCAAAATGTGGAAGCCAAAGGTGGCGGTGAACTCGAAGCCCGGCAGAACGAGGATTTTCTTCAGCAGGCGACGGTATTCTTCCAGGCGGGATTTTTCTTCCGGCAGGAGCCGGTCCAGTTTCTCCAGCAGTTCGAGTTGTTGAATCTCTTCCTGCATCTGGCGATAACCGGCCACGGTGTTGTGGTCGGTAAAGGCGATGATGTCCATCCCCTCGGCTTCCGCTTTACGCAGGATATCCAGGTAACTGACATCTTTCTCCTGATAATCGCTGGAAGCGGGGGTGTGAAGGTGCAAATCCATGCTGTACCACTGCATGGAGGAGTTTCGTTTCTTTTTGCTCACGATGATGTTTCCAATTCACGAATAACGCCCCCAGCCCGGCGATGCGGACGGGGCGGTTTGTTTTGGGGTTGAGACCTGACGGGTCTTTGAGACCCGTCAGGTCTGGGGGTATCCGGGGGTTGAGACCTGACGGGTTTGCGAAACCCGTCAGGTCTGGGCGCGGCGCTACACGAAGGCGCGGATACGTTGAATGAGGGCATCCGGCATAAAGGGCTTGAGCAGAAAACCATCCGCCCCGGCCTCCAGGGCTTCTCGCTCGTAATCCATGCCGGAGACCATCAAAACCCGCGTTCCCTGCAAGGCAGGGTCGCCGCGCAAGGTCTTGAGTACGTCCAATCCACCGGCCCCCATGCCCTGAAAATTTACGTCCAGCACCACCACATCGGGCTGTTCGGCGCGTATCTGCTCCAGGATGTCCACATCCGGCGCAAATTTGGCTACGCTGAAACCCTCGATTTCCAGCAAAGTACACAAGAGGGAGAGCATGGTCGCATCGTCTTCAATCAGGAGTACTTTTGGCATGGCTGCTCCACAAAACGGTTGTTTGCCGGGGCTGGTTGACTGACAAATCTTGTGTGATGAACGCAGATGACGTTGATGCCCGCCGATTTACGCTGAAGAAGCGGCGGGGGCG
>DRKV01000446.1 GCA_011051635.1 Chloroflexota bacterium
CCCCATCGCCCGACCGCCCAATCACCTATTCACCTCATCTCATCATCTCATCACCTCATCACCCACTCACCCAATCACCAATCCACCCACTCCCCAACCCCATGCCATCTGCCGAAATCATTACCATTGGAACCGAAATTCTGCTCGGAGAAATCACCGACACCAACGCCCGTTACATCGCCCGCGAACTGCGCCGTATCGGGATGGACCTGTATCGCAAGACCAGCGTAGGCGATAACGCCGAACGCATTGCCCAGGCGATGCGCGAGGCCTTGCAGCGCTGCGACGTGGTCATCACCACCGGCGGGCTTGGCCCCACGATAGACGACCCCACCCGCGAAGCCGTCGCCCTGGCTTTCGACGTAGAGACCGAATTCCGCCCCGAACTGTGGGAGCAAATTCAGGCGCGGTTCGCCCGTTTCGGGCGCAAGCCGACGGAGAACAACAAGCGGCAGGCCTACATCCCCCAGGGAGCGACAGCCATCGAAAATCCGGTCGGCACCGCCCCCGCTTTCCGCATGGAAGGCGAAATGGGGACGGTCATCTCCCTGCCCGGCGTGCCCCGCGAGATGGAGCATCTCATGCAAAACGATGTCCTGCCCTACCTGCGGGAGCGCTTCCCCAACCTGGGGGTCATCAAAGCCCGCATCCTGCACACCGCCGGGGCAGGAGAATCCAACATTGACGCTCTCATCGGCGACCTGGAGGAACTCTCCAATCCCACCGTAGGGCTGGCCGCCCACTCCGGGCAGGTGGACGTGCGTATCACGGCCAAAGCGGGGAGCGAGGAAGAGGCCGATGCCCTGATTGCTCCCGTGGAAGACGAAGTGCGCGCCCGCCTGGGCATCTGGGTGTACGGTGCGGACGAAGAAACCCTGGAACAGACCGCCTTGCAGGCCCTTCGCAAGCAGAACTGGCGCGTGGCCGTCGTGGAGGCCGGCCTGGGAGGCCGCCTGGTACGCCGTCTGGCCTCGGAGGAGGAAGATACCTCCTTCGCGGGGGGCGAATTGCTCACCGCCCCCCCCTCCAACGAGGATTTGCGCCGCATCACGGATGAATACCGCCAAAATCGCGGGGCGCAAGTCGGCCTGGGCGTGGTGCTGCGCCCTGGCGCGGAACGCCAGGACATCTTCATCGTACTGGTCACACCGCAAGGCGAGCAGCATCTCGCCCGTCCCTACGGCGGCCCGCCCGCGATGGCCGTGCAATGGGCGGTCAATCACGCCCTGAATCTGCTGCGGAAGTTGTAGGTTGGGGATTAGGGAGCAGGGATTGGGAAGCAGGGAGCGGGATGCTTTCTGCTCTCACTGACCGCCAGACCACCGACCACCTGACCACCTGACCACCTGACCACCGACCACCCGACTACCTGACCACTGACTACCCGACTACCTGACTACCCGACTATCAAACTACCCAACTACCCAACCATGCCCCAACCCGTTGACATCCTCCTCACCAACGCCGCCGTGCTGACGATGGACGCTGCATACACACAGTACGAGCAGGGCGCGGTGGCCGTGAGCGGCAATCACATTGTCGCCGTAGGCCCCGAAAAAGACATCACCCGCCAGTACGAGGGCAAAGAGACGCTTGATTGCGGCGGCAAAGTGCTCATGCCCGGCCTGGTAAACGTCCACACCCACGTCCCCATGACGCTGCTGCGCGGCCTGGCGGACGACCTGCGCCTGGACGTGTGGCTGCTGGGCTACATGATGCCCGTAGAGCGCGAGTTCGTCTCGCCGGAATTCGTCCGCCTGGGGACGAAACTCGCTATGGCCGAATTCATCCGCGGCGGCATCACCTCCTTCGCCGATATGTACTACTTCGAAGAGGATGTCGCCCAGGCCGCCGCCGAGGCCGGGGTGCGCGGCGTGTGCGGACAGACCATCCTCAAATTCCCCTCGCCGGACGCCGCATCCTATGAGGACGCGCTGGAATACACTCGCGGCTTCATCGAACGCTGGAAAGGGCATCCCCTCATCGTGCCCGCCGTGGCCCCGCACGCGCCCTACACCTGCACGGACGAAATCCTGCAGGCCAGCGCAGCCCTGGCCGCCGAATTCGACGTGCCCCTCCACATCCATCTGGCCGAGACCAGCCTGGAAGTGGAGAACATGGTCACCGAACACGGGATGCCAGTCATCCCCTACGTCAAAAAGCAGGGAGTTTTCGACGCCAAAGTGATTGCCGCCCACTGCGTCCACATCGACGAGGGCGAAATGTACACCCTCAAGCAGTTCGGCGCGGGCGTGGCGCACAATCCCTCCTCCAACATGAAACTGGCCTCCGGCATCGCCCCGATTGCCAAAATGCTGGAAGTGGGTCTCAACGTGGGCATCGGCACCGACGGGCCAGCCTCCAACAACGACCTGGACATGTTCGAGGAGATGCGCCTGGCGAATTTCCTCGCCAAGGGCAGCACCGGCGACCCCACCGTGGTTCCGGCGCGCGCCACGATAGCCATGGCAACCCACATGGGGGCCCGCGCCATCCACCTGGGCGACATCACCGGCTCTCTGGAACCCGGAAAACGCGCCGACCTGATTCTGGTAGACCTTTCCCCCCTCCACAATGCTCCCCGCTTCTCCCGCGACCCCGACGGACGCTACGCCCAACTGGTGTACGCTTCCAAATCTACCGATGTGACCGATGTGATGATTGAAGGCCGCTGGGTGATGCGCGAGCGGGAACTGCTGCCCCTGGATGAGGCCGCTTTGCTGGCTGAAGCGCAAGAGTACGCCCGCCGCATAGATGCCTTCCTCATCCAACGGGAGAAATCCGTACTCTCCAAACTGGTCGCCATCGAGGGCGCTACGCAGGAGGAAAGTTTCGAGGTGCAGGCCAAAGTGGCCGTGCAAGACCCCGCCGCGGTGCGGGAGGCCATCGAGAGCAGCGAAGCCCTGGAAATTTTGCGCTTCCGCCATTACCGCGAATTCGATACCTACTTCCACTTCAGCGACAGCCCCCACATCCTGCGCTACCGCGAGGACGAGTTCATTGACGAGAAGGGCGAAGTCAGCAACGTGCGTTACCGCCTGACCCTCATCGGCCCCGCCAGCCGCAAGCAGTTCCCCAGCAACATTCTTCTGTCCCGCAGCCGCTATCTGGCGCCCGCGACCCACAGTCTGCGCTTCTACCGCGAATACTTCAAGCCGGAAGGCGAGACCACCATCGAGAAAGACCGTCTGCGCTGGCGCGTGCTCTTCAAGGGCACGGAGTTCTACATCAACCTGGACGAGATGCACGCCCCCGACATCGGCTCCTACCTGGAGGTAAAAAGCCGCACCTGGAGCCGCCGCGATGCGGAGGTCAAATCGGAACTGGTCGCCGAATTGATTGGCCTGCTGAACGCAGACCCCGAAAAAATCATCAACCAGGATTACCTGGAAATCGTGGAAGCCTGAATCATGGGGCCTGCCTCACACCTGGAATTTGCCCTGCACGCCGCCCGCGCCGCGGGGGAGGTCCTGTTACAATACTTTCGCGGCGCACACCTGGAGCGCCGTTTCAAAAGCGACCATACCCTGGTGACCGCCGCAGACCTGGCCGCCAATGAGAGCATCACCGCCGCCCTGCGGGAAGTCTACCCCCAAGATGGGTTGATTACCGAGGAGGCCGGCACGCTTTATCGGGGCGAAGAGGCCGTCTGGATTGTGGACCCCCTGGACGGGACGACCAACTACCAATGGGGGTTGCCCATTTGGGGGGTCTCGCTGGCCCGCTGGGTGGGGGGCGAACCCGCTTTGGGGGTGCTCCATTTCCCCCTTTTGGGGGAGACCTACGCAGCCCAGAGAGGCCGCGGCGTGACCTTCAACGGAGAGCCGCTCCACCGCAAAAGCGGCCTCCCGCTGACTTTTTTCGCCTGCTGCTCCCGCACCCATCGGCGTTATCACATCACCCTGCCCCACAAGACGCGCATCCTGGGAGCAGTGGCCTACAACATGGCGCAGGTGGCGGCGGGTAATGCGGCTCTTAACCTGGAAGTGACCCCCAAACTGTGGGACGTAGCCGCCGGATGGCTCATCGTGGAGGAAAGCGGCGGGGTAGTCCACATCATGGAAGGGGATAGTCCTATCCCCCTGAAGCCGGGAGCCGATTACGGCAAGATGCACTTTTCCACCCTGGCGGCGGGCAGCCCTGCGCTCCTACAAGAAGGACTGGCGGGCATCCATCCAAGAGAGAACGCATAGGCAAATACACGCCAATAACGTAAGGAGGAATGTCTTATGCTCAAGGAATTCAAAAATTTCATCATGCGCGGCAACGTGCTCGACCTGGCCGTGGCCGTGGTCATCGGTGGCGCATTCGGGAAAATCGTCACCTCGTTCGTGAACGACATTTTGATGCCGCCCATCGGTCTGCTCCTGGGGGGCGTGGATTTCAGCAACCTGTTTATCAACCTTTCAGGCGGCGAGTACGCCTCCCTGGCCGAGGCGCAGGCCGCCGGAGCCGCCACTATAAACTACGGCGTGTTCATCAACACATTGCTAGATTTCCTCATCATCGCCTTTGCCATTTTTTTGGTGGTGCGGGCTGTGAACCGTCTCCAGGCCGCTCAGCAAGAGGAGAAGACGCCTCCCCCTGCTCCGACCACCAAGACCTGCCCATACTGTTTTACGGAGATTCCCATTCAGGCCACCCGCTGCCCGCACTGTACATCACAGTTGGAAGTGTGAAAGTGTGCAAGTGGGAAAGTTTGCAAGTTACAAGTTGACAGGTAGCGCTGGAGGAGTTTATGGAATATCGTTATCTCGGAAAATCCGGTTTGGAAGTTTCGGCCCTGTCCTTCGGGGCGTGGGTCACGTTTGGCAACCAGATGGGGGTAGAGGAAGCCCAGGCCTGCATGGAGGCCGCCCACGAAGCGGGCGTCAACTTCTTCGACAACGCCGAAGTGTACGCCCACGGAGAAGCCGAGCGCATCATGGGCGAAGTGCTCAAGCGCACCGGATGGCGGCGCTCTGACCTGGTCATCTCCACCAAGATTTTCTGGGGCGGCAGGCGCCCTAACGCCAGCGGTCTCTCCCGCAAACACCTCGTGGAAGGGCTGGAGGCCTCCCTGGCACGCCTGCAACTGGATTACGTGGACCTGCTCTTCGCCCACCGTCCCGACATCCACACCCCCATAGAGGAGACGGTGCGCGCCATGACCTGGCTCATCAACCAGGGCAAGGCTTTCTACTGGGGTACCAGCGAGTGGAGCGCCCAGCAAATCATGGAGGCGCACCTCGTAGCCCGCCGCGAGCACCTTATCCCTCCCACGATGGAACAGCCCCAGTACAACATGTTCCACCGGGAACGGGTCGAGAAGGAATACGCCCGCCTGTACGAAACCGTCGGCCTGGGAACCACAACCTGGAGTCCCCTCGCCAGCGGGTTGTTGACCGGCAAATATCTGGAAGGCACACCGGAAGGGACGCGCATCTCGCTGGAAGGCTACGAATGGCTGAAGCGGCGCTTCGAGAGTCCCGAGGCCAAAGCCCAACTGGAGAAAGTGCGCCAACTGGCTCCCCTTGCCGAAGAAATCGGCTGCACGCTGCCCCAACTGGCGCTTGCCTGGTGCCTGAAGAACCCCAACGTGAGCACCGTCATCACCGGCGCATCCAAAGTTTCGCAGGTGGAAGAAAACATGAAGGCTATAAACTTCGTGGAGGCCATGACCCCTGAAATCATGGAACGCATCGAGGAAATATTGCAAAATCGTCCCGATTCCGTTCCCGACTTTCGCTCTTGAATCTATCTTTACCCATCCCTGGGGAGCGGGTTAGTTTGTGCCCAACCCGCTCCCCAGGCCCTGCAAGAAGCGCTTTTTTATCGATTTACACCGTACAGACACATCACATCTTCTACAGACACCACGGTGGAAAGTCAAAACACAAACAAGAAAGATTCGATTGTGACGTGATGTCATCAAGCCATCATTTGCATTAAAGGGCATAGATGGCTATAATTTGGGTATTCGCCGTTCCCCATCCACATCCGCCTTACACCATTCATACGCGCCACTATTGTTAAGTTCATCTGGAAATTTACTCTAAAATCGTCACTGCGGGCAGGAACTACCAAGAAACTTGTTCTGTCATCACGAGGAGCGAAGCAACGAAGCGGGGCCCCATACAGCCATGGGGGGATTGCTTCATCGCCCGATGGTGGTTCGCAATGACACGGCGAGGCTTCTTCCCGTTTGAGCAGCACATCGCACCCTAAGGGGCTGCTCATAATGACACATCTTACAGACGGCTTGGAGAGTACACAGCCAGGCGGGAGGCTTTCCTTGGAAACACAGAGAATGACGAATAACCTGACTCCACAGCCAAAGCGCTCCACGGGAGACCTGCTTAGGCCAGGCTCCAAACTGGCTCGGCGATACCTGATTGAAGCCCAAATCGGGATGGGGGGCATGAGTACGGTGTACAAAGCGCGGGACATGCACTTTCCCAACGTGGTCAAATGGGTGGCCGTCAAAGAAATGGTCAACCAGGCCCGCGACCCGCTGGTACGCAAGACGATTGTGCGCAACTTTGAGCGGGAAGCCAACATCCTGGCTACCTTGCACCATCCCGCCATTCCCCGCATTTTCGACTACTTCACCGAAGACAACCGTTCCTACCTGGTATTGGAATTTGTGGACGGCACAGACCTGGAAGCACTGCTCAACCAGACGCAGGGCTTTTTTCCCGAAGAACAGGTGCTTGGTTGGGCAATCGAATTGTGTGATGTGCTGGAATATCTCCACAACCACAAGCCCGAACCCATCGTCTTCCGGGATATCAAGCCGTCCAACATCATGATTAATCAATATGGTCGGGTTGTTCTGGTAGATTTTGGCATCGCCAAGCATTTCCAGGTAGGGCAGAAGGGCACCATGATAGGCACGGAGGGTTACGCCCCTCCGGAGCAGTATCGAGGAGAAGCATCGCATCTATCGGACATCTACGCCGTAGGAGCAACTTTGCACCATCTGTTGACCCGCAAAGACCCCCGCATGGAGGCTCCCTTCTATTTCAGTGATGTCCCCGTCCGCAAAGTAAACCCCAGCGTCTCGCCGGAACTCGAAGCCGTGATTGCCACCGCCGTGCAGTACAACCCCGAAGACCGTTTCCAGAGCATTGCGGATATGCGAGACGCCCTGGTGCAAGCCGCCAAGAAAACAGGGATGCTGGCGACCATCAGCCTGGGCACTCGGAACATCCAGGCTGTCCCCAGCGACATCCAGCCCAAGTGGAAATTCGAATGCGAAGACGAGGTGCGCGGCTCCGCAAACATAGCCAACAACACCGTCTATGTCGGATGTTACGACAATAACCTGTACGCCCTGAATGCCGAGAATGGGGACTTCCTCTGGAAATACCCCACGGAAGGCGGCATCGTCAGCAAACCGGCCATCCACGATAATTATGTTTTCTTCGGTTCCGAGGATTACCGCGTGCATGTGGTCTCCGCCCGTACCGGCAAACTCATTTGGACATACTACACCGACGGCGCGGTGCGCTCATCGCCTTTCATAGCAGAAGGGCACATCTTCATCGGCTCGGATGACGGCTACTTGCATGCCATCAACCTGGTCAGTGGGCGACGCGCCTGGAAAATAGAAACGGGCGCACCTATTCGCTCTACACCCTTCGTCCACGTGGCAGATGAGACGATTTATTTTGGCACGGAGGACGGCATGATGTACTGCGCCGACTTCCGCGGCCAGATTCGCTGGCGGTTCCGGGCCAAACGCGGCATCACCGGTTCCGCGCTCGTAAGCGATGGCATCGTTTATTTTGGAGCCAAGGATTCGATGTTCTACGCCCTGGATGCCCAAACCGGTTGGGTAATATGGCGTTTTCGGCTGGGCAAAGCCACCATCTCCACCCCTGCCATAGCCGAGGGACTCGTCTTCACCGGCTCTGTTGACGGGAACATCTACGCTCTGGACGCGCGTTCATCGAAAGAAGTCTGGCGTTTTCAGACGGAGAATCAGGTCACCAGTTCCCCCGTAATTTACAAAGATTCCTTGTATTGCGGCTCTGCCGACCAGAATTTGTATTGCCTGGAATACCGCACCGGACGCCTGCGCTGGCAATATCCTACCGGTGGGCCGATTACAGGCACCCCCCTCGTTTACAACGATACCGTTTTCGTGGGGTCTTTCGACCATTTTGTTTATGCCCTGCCCGTGGCCTGAACAAGGGGCGCGCCCGGCATGAGGATGGGAGGCATATCTTGTTGAAATTTTTCAGAAAAATCTTCGGACGTCAAGCATCCCTGGACATGCAGCAAACCGGAGAACTGGTTACTGCGCCGTTGTCCCCTGACCAATTGAGCAACCCGGCCTTTGCCAGTGGCGACGGCCTTCCACTGATGCCTACCCTTGAACCCCGACAACTCATCGTCGGGTGTGGGCAATCTGTCGGGCGACAGCGACAACAAAACCAGGATTCCATCTATATTTTCACGTCTCTCCTGGCCAGCAATAATGCCCAAATCCCTATTGGCATCTACATCGTGGCCGACGGGATGGGAGGCCATGAGGACGGTGATGTAGCCAGCGAGGTAGCCTGCCGGGTGTTGAGCGAGTATCTCATCCGTCACCTGTACCTGCCCTTGCTACACCCCGACCAGGAGCCGCCGGAACAATCCATCCAGGAAATCCTGCAAACAGGTGTCCAGGAGGCCAACAGCGCCTTGCATAAGGCAGCCCCCAAAGGCGGCACTACGCTTACCACAGGCGTCATCATTGGACGGCAATTAACCATCGCCCACGTAGGCGATAGCCGCGCCTACCTCATCACCACCG
>DRKV01000447.1 GCA_011051635.1 Chloroflexota bacterium
CGTGGTGTAGAGAAAAGTCAAGCGCCGCCACTTGCCGGCCAGGATGGGGCGCGGCAGCCGCTCCAAAGGCCCAATCTGGATTTTGTAGTAGGTCTCGTTGGCGCGGGGGTGGTCGGGTTCGTCTTGCAGGAGTTGGGCGCGGGTGGTCAGTTCGTGGCCGCGCACCTCGGCAATGTATTCGATGCGCCCGCCGCGCTCCCCGAAACTGGACGGCTGGTAGAAGGCCAAGTAGTCAACGGCAATCACTTTGGGGGCCGAGCGCATAGGGATGCGGTACCAGCCCAAAACGCGGGCGATTTCCAAATCCCGCGGGGCAGGGAGGTAGGCAACCAAAACCAGGGAAGCGGGAGCAATCATGGGGCCGGGTCACTTCCCGAAAAGCACCTGGACATCTTCGGGGGTCAGATTCTTGAAGAAGGCGCTCTCCGTGGTAATCAACTGTTGGACGAGGGCTTTCTTGCGCTCCTGCAATTGCAGGATTTTCTCCTCCACCGTATCGCGGGTGATGAACTTGTAGACGAAGACGGGGCGTTCCTGCCCGATGCGGTGGGTGCGGTCGGTGGCCTGCATCTCCACGGCGGGATTCCACCAGGGGTCAATGTGCAGGACGTAGTCGGCAGCCGTCAGGTTGAGGCCCACCCCGCCCGCCTTGAGGCTGATGAGGAAGAATGGGATGCTCTCGTCCTCCTGAAAATGGTCAACGCGCTTCTGGCGGTCGGTGGTGCTGCCGTCCAGGTATTCGTAAGTGATGCCCTGCTTGTCCAGTTCGCGGCGCAGGAGAGTGAGCATCTGGACGAACTGGGAGAAGACCAGCGCCTTGTGCCCCTCGGAGCGGAGGGTCCCCAGCGTCTCCAGGACGACTTCCATTTTGCCCGAATCGCCGCGGAAATTCTCTTTGACCAGTTTGGGGTGGTTGCAAATCTGGCGCAGGCGCAGGAGGCCCTCCAGAATTTTGAAGCGGGCGCTGTTCATCCCCTCTGTCTCCATCACGGAAAGGAGTTGCTTGCGGTAATAATCCCGCGTCCGCTCGTAGAATTTCTTTTGCGCCGGTTCCATATCGCAGTAAATCACCCGCTCGGTGCGGGGCGGCAGTTCGGGGGCGACCTGGTCTTTGGTGCGCCGCAGGATGAAGGGGTACACCAGCCGCCGCAGGAATTCGGAGGCCTGTTCGTCCTGCTTCTTTTCGATGGGTGCGCCGAACTCCTGTTTGAAGTACTCCAGGCTTCCCAGCAGACCGGGGTTGAGGAAGGTGAACTGCGACCACAACTCAAAAGTTGTGTTCTCCACCGGCGTGCCGGTCATCACCAGGCGGTGTTCGCTGTTCAGTTTGCGGGCGGCGCGGCTGGTCTTTGCCAGCGGGTTCTTGATGGCCTGCGATTCATCCAGGATGACGTAGTGGAAGCGGTACTTCCGCAGCGTCTCGATGTCGCGCAGCATGGTTCCGTAGGTGGTGATGACGAGGTCGTAGTCATCGAAGGGGAGTTTCTCTTTGGCGCGCCCCGGCCCGAAGTGGAGCGTTACCTTCAGGGAGGGGGTAAAGCGCTCCGCCTCGCGCTGCCAGTTGACCAGCAGGGAACGCGGCACCACCACCAGGTCGGCGGCCTGGGCGTGGCCGTTCTCGCGCAGAGAGAGCAGAAAGGCCAGTACCTGGACGGTCTTGCCCAGCCCCATATCGTCCGCCAGACAGCCGCCGAAGCCGTACTCGTGCAGGAAGTGGAGCCAGTTGTAGCCCGCCTTCTGGTAGGGGCGCAATTCCCCCACGAAACCTTTCGGGAGGGGCACCTCCTTGATGCCGGAGAAGTTGCGCAATTGTTCCCGGCGGCGCTTGAATTCATCATCCACCTGAAACTCGTCCAGTTCCTCCAGCAACTGGTCCAGCAGGACGACCTGTTCCTTGCGCATCCGCAGGCCATCTTCGCTCTCCTCGGCCATCCCGAAGAGATGCCGGTAACGCTGCACCCATTCTTCGGGAATTTCGCCGATGGTGCCGTCTGCCAGTTTGATGTAGCGCTCCTTTTTGCGGATGGCGCGGCGGATATCCTTCCAGTTGGCTTCCGTTTCCCCGAATTTGACCGCGGCCTGAAGGTCGAACCAGTCAATCCCGGAGGAGACGTTGAGGGAGAGAGTCGGGCGGTGGCGGTTGACGCGCACCGATTTGAGGTTCTCCTCCCCGTAGATTTCGAAGCCGTCCTGCACCAGGAGGGGGACCTTCTTGATGAGAAAATCCACCACGTCGACGCGGGCGCGCAGCAGGAGGACGTTGTCATCGTACTCCTTGCCGGAGCGTTTGAGGCCGTAGCGGGCGCTGCGTACTTTCTTGTAGGTTTCCTCTTCCCATTCCGGCTGGCGCACCACTTCCACGATTTTCCACTCGTCGGGGTCGAACTGGATGCTTTGCGGCGGGAGCGAAGATTCGTAAGGGAAGGCGTAATCGCCGTAAGCGAAGTGCAGTTTCGCCAGCAACACCCCCTCCTCCTCGGAGAGATACAGCCGCGGGATGGGATGCTCCACTTCAACGCGTTCGCGGGTCAGCCCCGCGGTGTGGATTTCTATCCCTGAAGAGAGCAGGCCGGAGAATTCGGCGGCAAAATCGTCCAGTTCGTCTTGGGGAACCCTGGCTGCTATCTGTAATTCCTGCGTGAAGGTGACGGTGTCTTCCCGCGCGTAGGCTTCATCTACCCGCAGCAGTTGGACGCCGTTCAAAAGCCACATGGGAGTGCGTTCGGTCAACAGGACATAGTCGCGTTGTAACTGCACGGTTATCTTTCGTCCGCCGGGCGTATCTGCCGTCCACGTGAGAGCAAATTCAAGGTCGTCGTGGACGCGCTTTAACTTCAATACCGGACGTGCCCGAAACAGGGGTACGAGCGCTTTCAGGCCGCCTCTGTTGTCATCGAGCAGCAAAGGGATTTTGTGCTCCACGACCAGGTCCAGCAAATCTCCCAGGGCGTAATTGGCAGAAGAGGAAGGTGAATAGTAATAACTGTAAGAGTAGGAACGGGAGGATGCCTGCTGGCGTAACATGCGCACCAGGGGGGCAGATTCTTTCCCCGCGTTGACGCATCCCTCTATCGAGAAGGAGCGGGTAATGGTCTTGATGTAGTCGCTAATCCAGGGATTGTGCTGCACCAGGTCGGCGAATTCTTCGGGGGAAAGGGGGGAAACATCCTGCAGGATGTCGGGCGGCAGTTTGTCCAGCCACAGGCGGCGGGGTTGAAGATAGTAATTTCCCCATGAGTCCTGGGTAAGGGCTGCGAAGAGCCAGTAAGGTCTTCCGGAGCGCGATGCAGCGGGTTTCCGTTTCTTTTTCAGGATGGGGGTATTTTTCAAGGATTGCAATTGCCAGCGCCAGGAAGCAAGCACCTCCTTACGCAGATACTGCTCCGTTGCCAGGCCGGCTGCCACAGCATGGGCGCAAAAGTAGCCTTTCTGTGCCTGCGCGCAAGGGCAAGAATATCCCAGGCGTTTGTCGTAATTGACCAGTTCCACACTCAGGGTGCCGCGCCATCCGTCGTTCACCGTGCAGATAGCGTGGTTGAGGTCGGCTTTAACGACAGAGACCTTCCCTCTCTCAAACAGAGACTGGCCCCGCTGGTAATCTCGCGAGAATGCCCATTCTCGCAGCAGACTAGGTTTCAACCAGAACAACAAATTATTGCGCATATGGTTGTCGTTATTCCGCCGTTTTTATCAGGCCGCCCACACCCACTCCCCGCCGACCATCACCCGCCGGGGGTGCAGGCCGCGAAGAGCATCGGGGGGCAGGGCGAAGGGGTCTTGTTCCAGAACAATCAGGTCGGCCAGGAAACCGGGGCGGAGTTGCCCCAGGCGGTCTTCCATGCCGGCAGCCCAGGCGGGGCCGGTGGTGTAAGCGTGGAGCGCCTCCCACAGGGTCAGGCGTTCGGCGGGATACCAGCCATCCTCCGGATAGCCGTCGGGGCGGCGGCGCGTCAGGGCGGCGTGCAGCCCCCAAAAAGGGTTGGGCGATTCCACCGGGGCGTCCGAGCCGAAGGCCAGCCGCGCTCCCGCCTCCACCTGCGTGCGCCAGGCGTAACTCAGGCGGGCGCGCTCTCCCCAGTAGCGGTCGGCGGTTTCCATATCCGAAAGGGCGTGGATGGGCTGCATGGAAGCGACCACCCCCAGTTCCCCCAGACGGGAGACGTCGGCGGGATGGAGCACCTGGACGTGCTCTATGCGGTGGCGGAGGGGGCCGCGGGTGGAGAGCGGCGGGACGGCCTCCCTTTCGAGGGTGCGCAGGCGTTGATAGGCTTCCAGGACTTCGTGGTTGGCGCGGTCCCCGATGGCGTGGATGGTGAGCGCCAGCCCCCCCCGGACAGCCTTGCGCCCGAATTCGTAGATTTCCTCGGCATCCAGGAGGGCCAGGCCGCGGTTCTCCGCCTCGCCCTCGTAGGGGGCGAACATGGCGGCGGTGCGCGGGCCGAGAGCGCCGTCGGCAAAGGCCTTGATACCGCCAATCCGCAAGACGTCATCCCCGAAACCGGAGCGCAGCCCGACGGCCAGCACCTCGTCCAGCATCTCCACGGGCAGGTTCTTGAGGACGCGCAGGCGCAGGTCGCCGCGCTGGTGGAGGGTCTGGAGGGCGATGAAACTCTCCCGCCGGTCGAAATCGTGCAGGCCGGTCAGGCCGAGCGCCCACAGGCGGGTTTGGGCCTCCTGCACGGCCCGGACGATGTCCTCGGAAGTCGGGGCGGGGAGAGCGGCTTCCATCAGGCCCATAGCAGCCTCGAAGAGAATGCCGTCCGGCTGGCCGCGGGAGTCCCTGCCGATGCGCCCGCCCTGCGGCTCCGGGGTGGAGGCGGTGATACCGGCGGCGCGCAGGGCGGCGCGGTTGGCCCAGCCCGCATGGAGAGATTTGGCCGTCAGATAGGCGGGGCGTCCTTCGGCGGCGGCCTCCAGCATATCGGCGTCCGGCCAGCCGCCCGCGGGCAAGTCGGGCCACAGGTTCTGGTTCCAGCCGTGCCCCAAAATCCAGGTTCCCGGCGGAGTGCGGGCGGCGCGTTGCCGGATGCGCTCCAGGCACGCAGCCAGGGTGGGGGTCTCGCAGGCTACTTTTTGCAGGCTGAGGGCGTAATGCCGCAGGTGGAGGTGGGCATCCGTCAGGCCGGGGAGAATGACGGCCTTCTCCAGATGCTCGCTGCGGGCGCGGGGATAGTCCCGGCGGAGACGTTCCGGGTCGCCCCAATCCAGGATTTTCCCCTCGGAGATGAGGAGGGCATCGGTAAACGGCTGCCGGCGGTCGAGGGTATGAATGCGGGAGGCGCTCAGGAGGAGCATGGGGGAAGGGGGAATGGTGAATGATGAATGCAGAATGGTGAATGCAGAATGCTGTCGGCTGACAACTGACCGCTGATGCCTGCTTCAATCCAGCAGACGCGCCAGGAGGGCTTCGAGTTCTTCTTCCGAGTAATAGTGCAGGGTAATCGTGCCTCCCTTTTTGCCGTGTTTGAGGCTCACTTTGGTGCCCAGGCGGGCGCGCAGGCGGGCTTCGATATCCCGCAAGGCGGGGGAGGGCTCCGCTTTGCGACGGGAGGCCGGACGTTCCCCCTTCAGTTTGCGGACCAAGTCTTCGGTCTGGCGGACGGTCAACCCTTTGGCGAGGACGGTTTGCAAAGCCGCGGCCTGAGCCTGCGGGGTAGGCAGGCCGAGCAGGGCGCGGGCGTGGCCCTCGCTGATGTCCCCCTCCAGAACGGCTTGCTGGACGCTGGGGGGCGCTTCCAGCAGGCGCAGGGTGTTGGTGACCGCCGAGCGGCTCTTGCCGACGCGTCGCGCAATCTCTTCGTGGGAGAGGCCGAAGTCCTCGCGTAATTGACGGTAGGCTTCGGCGGTTTCCAGCGGGTTGAGGTCGGCGCGCTGGACGTTCTCGATGAGGGCCAGTTCAAGGAGTTCCTGCTCGCTGGCCTCGCGCAGGATGGCCGGGACGCGCTTCAACCCGGCCTGGCGGGCGGCCTGCAGACGGCGCTCCCCGGCGATGAGGGTGTACTGCCCCGGCTCCGGGCCGCGGGTGACGATAAGCGGCTGGATGACGCCGTGCTCCCGAATGGAAGCGGCCAGTTCTTCCAGGTCTTCGGGTTGAAAGCGGGTGCGCGGCTGCCGCGGGTTGGGACGGATGGCCTCCACAGGCAATTGCCGTACTCCGCGGGAGGCGCTGTCACTGCCGGGGATGAGGGCGTCTAATCCTTTGCCGAGACCGGTGCGTTTTTTGGGCATGGGAGGGTGAGGGGGTGGGGAGATGAGGGGATGATGAGATGAGGAGGTGATGGGGTGAGAAGGTGGGGAGAGTGTACAACGTACCCCAATCCCCAATCTACCACTCACCCAGTCAACCCGCTCACCCCATCCCCCTCCAGAACTTCGCGGGCCAGGGATTTGTAAGCCAGGGCGCCGCGGCTTTCGGGGGCATAGGCCGAGATGGGGACGCCGTAAGAAGGGGCTTCGGCCAGGCGGATGCTGCGGGGGATGAGGCTTCCGAAGACTTTGCCGGGGAAGTAGCGGCGCACTTCAGCGACCACATCGTTGGCAAGGTTGGTGCGCTTGTCGAACATGGTCAGCAGCACGCCGCGGATGTCCAGGCCGGGGAAGACCGCATCCCGGACGCGTTCAATGGTCTGGAGAAGTTGCCCCAGCCCTTCGAGGGCCAGGTATTCGCACTGCACGGGGATGATGAGGCCGTCGCGGGCGGCGACCAGTCCGTTGAGGGTCAACAATCCCAGGGAGGGGGGACAATCCACCAAAACGTAGTCGTAGCGCTCCTGCACCTTCTCCAGCGCTTTTTGGAGACGTGTCTCGCGGGCCAGTTCGTTGACCAGTTCCACTTCGGCCCCCGCCAGGGATGGGGAGGAAGGCAGCAGGGAGAGTTTCAGCCGCGGGTTGTGCAGGATGAAGCCGCGGGGAGAATTGCCGTCCAAAAGGGACTCGTAGGTGCCGCCGCGCACCTCGTTCTTCTCCACCCCCAGGCAGGAGGTGGCATTGGCCTGCGGGTCCAGGTCCACCAACAAGACGCGCTGTCCGTAGTAGGCCAGGTAGGCGCCCAGGTTGATAGCGGTGGTGGTCTTGCCCACGCCGCCTTTCTGGTTCACGATGGTGTAGATGCGCGCCATGTTCAAAAAACCTCAACCGCGGTGGATTCGATTTCCTGCGGGGTGGGGATGCTCGCCAGCCCGCGGCGGGTGACGGAAAAAGATGCCAGCCGGGTGGCGAA
>DRKV01000448.1 GCA_011051635.1 Chloroflexota bacterium
CCGCTCCGTCCGATGATGATGACAAAGCCGTCGCGGGTCATCTCCTCGAGAACATCCAACGTCTCCAACCAGGCAGGGATATCGGCGTTGGCGAGAAAGGGCGGCTGGTCTTTGAAGACTGCATCCCCCACAAAGGCCACCTTGCGCTGCGGAACGAGTACCCAGGCCGCCCCTTGCATCGGCCCAGGATGATGCTCGATGTTGATTTCGCTCTTGCCCCAATGCAAGGTCACCTGGACGGTGAACGTGAAATCGGGCTGCAACCAACGGCGGCTGCCCAACGGAGCGCACAATTCCCACTCGGCACCCGATTCGTCGCCCTGCCCCTTGAAGAGGCCGGTGCGTTTTTTCAGCACCGCGGCGGTCTTATGGTGCGTAATCACCGGGGCTTCCATCATCCGCAGCCCCAGGGTGCGGTCGTAATGGGCGTCCAGAGCAACCAGCATGCGCTCTCCGCCGCCGCGGCTGTGCAGCACAGAACGCCAGTTGCGGATATCCTCCGTCCGCAAAGGAGCATCAATCAGCAACAGTCCGTGGGGCCGACTGATAGCCCCCACCGTCACGCCGGGGTAACAATCTTCGTAGAAAATTCCTTCGTCAATAGTGTGCATAAGCAATGGTATTCAGGGTCAGTGTTGTTCGTATTTTTTGCCTTTTTGTTGTTCAGGCGTGCTCGTCTTCCTGGCAGAATGAGCCAAAAGGGATTCGAGAGGCGCTACAGGCAGGGTTATCGAGAAACGGGAACCCACCCCTACCCGACTTTTGACCCAAATGCGTCCACCGTGGCCTTCCACGGCCAGCCGGCAGAATGTCAAACCCAGCCCCAGGCCCTTGCTTCCGGGTCGAGAGCGCAAACGGGTAAATTTATGGAAGATGTGCTCTTGTTCCGCGAGGGGAATGCCCGGCCCAGTGTCAATCACCGAGACTTCAATCATGCCATCCGCCATCCTGGCCTCCAGGCGGATACGTCCTTGACTGGCGGTGTATTTGACGGCGTTATCCAACAAATTGATGAGCACCCGGCGAATCATGTCTTTGTCCACATACAAGCCGGGCAAATCGGAGGGGATGGCTACCTCCAAACTTTGCTGTTTGGCATCGAGGGACAGTCTTACCGCTTCGATGGCCTCATCTACCAGAGGAGCAAGTCCTACAATCTCCTGAGAAAGTATCGGTTGACCGGATTCGAGGCGGTGAACATCCAGCAGGGAGTTGGTCAGACGTTGGATGCGCTCCGTGGAACGCTCGGCAATCTGCACCACGCTCTCGATGGCATCATCATCTCCCGGCAGCATACTGCGCAACACTTCCAGACTGGAGATGATGTTGGAAAGAGGGGAGCGCAGGTCGTGGTAAATCATGGAAATCAAGTCATTACGCAGCCTGTCGATATGCTTTCGCTCGGTAATATCTCGCAGAATCCACTGGATGTGGGGAACACCCTCTATGGAAACGCGCCGGGCCAGCACCTGCACGGGAATAGTTACATCGCCCAAAGCGTGCATCTCCGACTCGTAGATGAGAATCTGGTCTGTCTGTGTTAGTCTCTCCAGGTACGCGCCCGTGTGTTTCTTATCCACTTCATGCAAGTCCATGATGGACATGCGGCTCAACGCCTCTTGCGAGAAACCGCTGGTCTCAATCGCCTGGCGGTTGACCTCCAGGATGCGCCCTTCCATGTCGGTGATGACAATGGGGGAAAGACTGTCCTCGAACAAGTCCCGATAGCGCTGATGCGCGGCCTGCAACTGCACAAACAACTGAGCATGGGAAATGGCCGTTCCTGCCAGGTTGCAAATACCGTTGAGCACCATCAGGGTATCGCGCTCAAAATGCCCATGTTGAGGGTTGATAGCCTCCAAAATCCCGATGATTTTCCCTTCCTGGAGAATGGGAGCGCAGGCTATCGCGCTGGTGTAGAAGCCGGTGCGCCGGTCTGTTTCGGCATGGAAGCGGGGGTCGCTGTGGGCGTGGTGGACGATGACGGGCTGCCCCGTCTTGGCTACCCACCCCGCGACACCCTCCCCCACTTTGAGGCGCGTGCCGACAAGTTGAGCGCCCGCTCCCCCCTCGACGGCGCGGAAGATGAGTTCATCCGCATCGTCATTCAGTAACGCCAGGGAGGCCGCCTGAACGTTGAGCGCCTGCCGGGTCTGGACGGCAATGCGCTGCAAGACTTCTTCCAGGTTGAGGGTGGCATTGATGACCGAGGCCGTCTCTGCCAGGGCACTCATGACCCGCGTCTGCCGCTTGCTCTCGGCGTAAAGGCGAGCGTTGAGTACCGCTACGCCCGCCTGGTCGGCGATGGCCTGTACCAGAGAAAGATGCTGGCGCCCGAATTTTCCCGGCGTACTGTTGACCAGGGTGATAACGCCCACCAACTGCTCCCGAGCTGCCAGAGGGGCGCTGATGGCCGATTTTGGGCCAGTCCGGTCTATGGCATCGTCGGGACGCTGCAACCAGCGCGGGTCTTTACTGGTGTCTTTCACCAGGGCCGCGGTTTGATTGCGCAGCACCCAGCCGGCCAGCCCTTGCTCCGTGGTGATGCGGAGTTGCTGGGTGGTCTGGTCCAGCATGTTGCTTCCATGAATGATGGCCGACTCTATCGGTTCGCCGCGCTCATCCACCACGATGATACTGCCGCTGTGTGCTCCAATGTTCCGCATGGTTAAAAACAAAACCCGCTGCAACACAGTTCGCAAATCCAGGGCACTGTTGAATTCGCGACTGACTTCATACAGCAGTTTCAGCGTTTCTTGCGGGCTTCGCAGCGGTTGCGTGGTGCTCATACAGGGAAGTTTTTTCAGGACGGAGAGAATGCTATACCGGATTCAAGCCTGATTGTTTCGTAGAGTATAGCATATTTGCCCCCATAGCGATGTTGCCAAAATGTGACGGGTACAGGCAAAACTACAAGAGACCTGACGGGTTTTGGGAAACCCGTCAGGTCTGGTGCTGTTGGAGTCGCGGGATGTCCAGCAGCAAGGTTTCGACCGTCAGACGCGGGTTGACGTGCTTTTCGAGGCGTTCCAGGGCGCGCTGCACCGCCTGGACACATGCTCCGCCGCTCTCGAAAGTCACCTGCCCGGCAATGGAGCGAATCGCTTCGGCGTAATCCAGATTGGTGAGGGGCACGTCCGCACCGCTGGAAAGAAGAAAAACATCCCGCCAGAAGGAGAGCCAGGTTTGCAGCGTCTTCTCCAGGGCGGGGCGGTCTTTGACCAGGCTCTCGGCGGCGGCGAAACGCTCGACGCGGGAGGCAGGCAGCAAGGTGAGGAGGGTTTCCACGGCCTGCCGGCGCGCTTCCATCAGGGCGGGGTCGTCCAGCAGGCGGAGCGCCAGCCCCGGACGGCCTTCGCTGAGGTGGGCGGCGAGAGCCGCTTCTTTGGCGGGAAGGTTTCTAAGGGCGGCGATTTCGCGGGTAACGCGCTCCACCGGAAGGGGGCGCAGCCGCAGGGTCTCGCAACGGGAGGCAATCGTGGGGAGCAGGGATTCCGCATCCCCGGCAGTCATCAGGACAATCACATTGGGGGGCGGCTCCTCCAGCGTTTTGAGGAGGGCGTTGGCCGCGCTGGGGTGGGCGTCTTCGAAGCGCAGCAGGAGGGCGATTTTGTAGCGCGCCTCGTAGGGGGCCAGGGAGAGACCGCGTTGGAGTTCCCGAATTTGCTCGACCTTGAGGGTGCTGCCGGGGCGCTCGGCCTGGACGAGGTACAGGTCGGGGTGCTGCATGGCGGCAATCCGGCGGCAGGTGCGGCACTCCCCGCAGGGGACGCCGGGGGCGAGGGGAGCAGGACAGTTGAGCGCCTGGGCGAAACGGAGAGCCAGCGTGCGGCGGCCTATTCCGGCAGGGCCGGTGAAGAGATAGGCGTGCCGCACGTTGTCGTGGCGGATGTGCTCTTGGAGCAGGCGCACCGCCCAGGCGTGTCCGATGAGGTTCCAGTTTTGCATAGGGAGGGGAATTCCGGTTTGTCACACAGGGCCGCAGGGGACACGGAGAGAGCGCGGCGCTTACTCAAAGCCCCGCGCTCTCCGCGCCCCCGTGCGAAAATCAACTCTGCGGGGTGCCCTCCGCTTTACGTTTGCGCCGCCAGCGGATTACGCCGCGGATGATGAGGTAGAGCGGCAGGAGAATGACCACCCCGACCGGGATGACGTAGAGCACCAGCCAGATGAGGAAATCCACAATGTTCTGGTAGGTCTTCAGGAGGGCGCGGATGGCTTCTTTCGCCACCCCGCTCGGCTCCCATCCGCCGATGGAGATGGGCTGTACGGCGGCATCGGCAATCAGGTCCACGCTGATGGAGGAGAGCGCCGAGGACTGTTCCAGGTATTGCATCCGCCCTTTGATGACCTCGATTTGCTGGCGCACGTCGGTCAGTTGCTGGTAAACCCGCAGGACGTCCTCGGTTTTGTAGGCGTCCTCCATGATTTTCTGCAACTGGGCTTCGGCGGCTTCCAGGTTGCGCAGGCGGGAGTTCAGGTCGGTGTATTCGCTGGTGACATCCTGGCTGGAGATGTCCTCCCGCAGGGGGAGTTGGTCGCTGTGCGCCTTGATTTGCGCCAGGGCATCGTTGAGTTTCTCGGCAGGGACGCGGATGGTGATGGAGGCCCGCGGCACTTTGACCCCGCCTTCCAGGGTGGTCTGGTAGAGGTTGGCGCTGACCACGTAGCCGCCCATGCTCTCGGCCATCTGGGTGATGGCGTCCATCACAGCGGGCGGGTCTTCCACCACGATTTGCAGGTCGGCGTTTTTGATAACCAGCCGGTTGGCGGAGGCAGCCTCCCCTTCCACATCGACAAAGTTGTCTCCTCCGGACAGGGTCTCTTCCATCATCGGGGCCGGGGCGGGTGCGCCTCCCACCGCCTCACCGGCGGATTTGCTCATCAGTATCACTTCCTGCGGGGCTTCCTCCGTGTACGATTGCGAAGCGCGGGCCGCGCAGGCGCTCAACGTCAGGGCGAGGAGCAGAAAGATGGCTGCAATTTTTTTCCACATGGCGATTTCTCCTTGTCTATGCCTCCCGTGGCGGGGGGAGGGGTGAATTGATTGTACCAGTGTTTCTTCAAACGCTCTTGCCGGAAGATGGGTTCCCCAAAACAATCGCATAGCAATCCTCGGCAGTTGAAACTGCACCAACGTCTGCGAAGTTGCCCACGAAGTGGCAACTGGAATCCAACCTGCGGCGGCAGGTTTCGCAACTGTTGCTGCGACTTTAGTCGCCCGGCTGAACCATGATGTTATAATCTCCGCGCTATGGACTTATTGGCAGGTCTCAACGTGCAGCAGCAGCAGGCCGTCACCGCCGGACTGGGCCCCGTCATCGTGCTTGCCGGCCCCGGTTCCGGCAAGACGCGCGTCCTGACCCACCGCATCGCCTACCTGATTGGCTATCTGGGGGTGCGCCCCTACAACATCCTGGCGGTCACCTTCACCAACAAAGCCGCCCGCGAGATGAACCGCCGGGTGGAAGAATTGCTCGGCGGGCAAACCCGCGGGCTGACGGTGGGGACGTTCCACGCTTTTTGCGCCCGCTTGCTGCGCCGCGAGGCCGAATATCTCCCCGTGGATAGCAACTACGTCATCTTCGACGCCGACGACCAGATTGGGCTGGTCAAGCAGGCCCTCAAAGACCTCAACCTGGACGATAAACGCTACCGGCCTTACGGGGTACACGCCGCCATCTCCAACGCCAAGAACGAACTGCGCGGCCCCGACGAATATCCGGTGCAAAACTACCGCGATGAAGTCGTCCGCCGCATCTACGAGCAATACCAGAAATTGCTCCTTGCCAGCAACGCCGTAGATTTCGACGACCTGCTGCTCTACACCGCCCGCCTGCTGGAAATGCACCCCGCGGTGCGCGAGCGCTACGCCCGCCGCTTCGAACACGTCCTGGTGGATGAATTTCAGGATACCAACACGGCGCAATACACCCTCCTGCGTCACCTGGCCTCCTTCCACGGCAACATCTTCGTCGTGGGCGACGCCGACCAGTCCATCTACCGCTGGCGGGGGGCCGATTACCGCAACGTGCTGCGCTTCGAGAAGGATTACCCCGACGCTCAGGTGGTTTTGCTGGAGCAGAACTACCGCTCCACCCAGACCATCCTGGATGTGGCGATGGCGGTCATTGACCGCAATCCGCACCGCACCCCCAAGAATTTGTTCACCGACCGCGGCCGCGGTCGTCCGGTGACCATCAAGGAAACCGCCACCGACCACCAGGAAGCCGACTACGTTGTGGAGACGATTGCCGCCCTGATTGCCCGCGGCAAGGCGCAGCCCGGCGATTTCGCCGTCATGTACCGCACCAACGCCCAGTCCCGCCTGCTGGA
>DRKV01000449.1 GCA_011051635.1 Chloroflexota bacterium
CCCCCCGTCTCTCCGAAGACCTTGACCCAGATGGGGTGGTGAGAACGCACGCTTGCCACAGCAAGGAAGAAACCCCCAATCAGCACCGAGACCCCTCCCAGCCACAGCGTCGGCGTGAAGCGGAGGGGGTTCAACCCGTTGTGTACCAGCAGCAACAGAGAGTAGAGCAGGAAGGGGCCGGGGGTCAGACGAGCAATCGAGAAATTGGGGTGAAAATGCCGCACACCTGAAGCGATACGCCTTTCCAGGCGGTTGATACCGCGGTAGATGATGTCCCACTCCTGGCGTGATTTTGCCTGCGAGGCAGCCCGGCGATAAGTTTCGAGGGCATCCTCGAAACGGCCTTCTTCCTCGTACAGGGCGGCCAGGTCAAGAGGGTTTTCCCGAAAGTGCAGAATGGTCTCCAGACGGGAGCGGGCGGCCTTGTTGTTGGGGTTGAGCGTCAAAACGTTCTGCAAGGCGACAATGCGGTCTTCTTCGTCTCCCACCAATTCGCTGAGCAACAGCCAGGTCTCCTCATGCTCTTCGTAGCGCTCCACCACTTCCAAAAGCAATTGTGTTGCCTCCTGGCGTTTCCCCGCTTTGAGCAATTTTTTGGCTTTGGCAACCTGCCTGCCCGCCCAGGCCGCTTTTTTCTCCCTCACGGCTCGCTGCCGCTGGCGCAAACGGTCGAGGCGGGCGCGCACCTGGGAAAGATGAGGTTTCAGCGCCAGGACTCTCTCCAGAGCGGCAACCTGCTCATCCACGTCGTCCGAGAGCCGCGCCAGCCAGTACCAGGCGATGTGATTTTCCGGCTCCGCCTCCACGATGGAGCGAAACAAAGTTCGCGCCTGGGAGCGCTGTCCCGCTTTCGCTTTCCGAATGGCTTCCTGAAGAAGAGGAGACTCTGTATCCGGTGTCTGCATTCGATTTCCCGCTTTCCCGAAGGCGTCGACAACGTTCAACCACGGGAATTTTACCAGCCAAATGGAGCACGCACGCCCCTCCCAGGCGCGAAAAACGCCCGCGGGAAACTATTCCGCGGGCGTTACCGTCGGCAAGAAGACCTGACGGGTTTTCAAAAACCCGTCAGGTCTTGAAGGCAGGGCAATTACTCCTCGTCCAGTTCCTCCAGCAGGGCGATGTCGCGCTCCAGGCTGCGGCGGCGGAGGGCCAGACTGCCCAGGTACAGGAACATGACGGCAAAAATCACGATGTAGCCCGCAATCATGTAATCGGTGGTCTCGGCGGGGGCCAGTAACAGGGAAAGATAGGATAGCATCGGGGTCTCCTCAGGTCAGCGCGCCAGTTTGAGGCGCAGTTGTTCCACTTTTTGCTCCAGTTGTCCCAGGCGGACGCGGTGCCAGAGGACATCCACAAAGAAGACGGAGAAGGCAAAGAGACTAAAAAGGAAGGTTTGCAGCATCTTCGGGGACATGGAAAAGCCGCCCTGGGCATCGGCAGCCCCGCCCCCGACGACGACGGGGTGGATGGTACGCAGCAGGCGGATGGTCAGGAAAGTCAGGGGGACGCTGAGAAATCCCAAAATAACGTACACCGCCCCAAAGCGGGCACGGCGTTCCGGAGAATCAATTCCGGAGCGGAGCATCAAATAAGCCGCGTAGACCAGTTCCAAAATGGCGGCGGTCGTCAGGCGGGGGTCCCACGTCCACCAGGTATTCCAGATGGGACGCGCCCAGATGGAGCCGGTCACGATGGCGGTGAAGAAGAAGACCAGGCTGATTTCCACGGCGGCCACTTCGATGACATCCCATTTAGGGTTGCCGGTGCGCAGGTAGAGCATCCCCATCACCCCTGCGGCGGTGAAGCCGAGCATCCCCACCCAGGCGTTGGCAACGTGGAAGTAGAAAACGCGCTGCACGTTGCCCATGATGGCCTCCATGGGAGCGTAGAAAAACACTACCGCGGTAGCCGCAATAATCAGGAACGCGGTGACTACATCCAAAATCTTCAGAGCGTTAGGTTTTGATTCCACCAATTATTCCTCCACAACGTAGTCGAAAACCATAAAAGCGATGGCGACGAAGATGACATCGTACACCAGGAGCATGTTGAACCAGGGCGCAATCTCGCCCCAGGCAAGGCCATCCAGAAAGGCAGCGCTGGCCTTGACCGCCGAAATCAACACCGGGATGACGAGCGGGAAAAGCAGGATGGGCAGAAGCATATCGCGGGTGCGGGTCTGCACCGACATGGCCGCCAGGAGGGTTCCCACGGCCACATAGCCCACCGACCCCAGGACGATGATGCCCACCAGCCCGGCGTTGAACAGGTTGAGGTTGTAGAGCACGCTGTAAACCGGCAGGACGATGGCCTCGATGACGAACATGAAGGCCAGATTGCCCAGCGCCTTGCCAAAGTAAATCGCGCTGCGGTCCACGGGGGCCAGGAGAAGCCCGTCCAGACAGCCGCGGTCTTTCTCGCTGGCCATGGAGCGGTTCAACCCCAGCGTACCGGCGAAAGCGAAGGTCGCCCACAACACCCCGGCGGTGACTTCCTTGCGGATGGCGGGCTTCAAATCCAGGGCGAAGTTGAAAATCAGGATGACCAGGAGGGCGAAGACCAGCATGGCCGAGAGCAGTTCCCGGCTGCGCAACTCGGCGGAGAGGTCTTTCCACAGGATAGCCAGGGTGGTACGCAGCAGGCCGGGATGCGCCAGGGGCTCGGCGGGGGCGGCATCCGGGGAGGGGACGCGGTCGTTCATGCGGCCTCTCCTGCCACGGCTTGCCGGTAGAAGCCCAGGAGGGCATCCGGATGGATGTCGGCGCGGCGCACGGAGGCCGCGATGCGCCCGTTGGAGAGGACATCGAAGCGCGAGGCCAGGTCGCCGATGCGGGCCAGGTCGTGGGAGGTCATCACCACGGTGCGCCCGCGGGCGGCCACGCTGCGGAGCACCTCGTCCAGCATGGCGGAGGCGGCCTGGTCCAGGCCGGTGTGCGGCTCGTCGAAGAGCATCACATCGGGGTCGTGGAGCACCGCCCGCCCGATAGCCAGGCGCTGCTGCATCCCCCGCGAGAAGGTACGCACCAGGTCGCGGCGGCGTCCCAGCAGCCCGACCATCTCCAGCACCTCGGGGATGCGCTCATCCAGGTTTGGCACGCCGTACATCCGCCCGTAGAAGCGCAGATTTTCCTCCGCGGTCAGGTCGCCGTAGAGCAAGGGCTGATGGGAGACCACCCCCAGACGGCGGCGGACGGAGGCGGCCTGAGAGGGGAGACGGTACCCGGCGATTTCTACCTGCCCCAGAGTAGGACGCGCCAACGAGGTGAGGATACGCAGGAAAGTGGTCTTGCCGGCCCCGTTGGGACCGAGCAAGGCCACGAAATCGCCGCGTTCCACCTCAAAGTTCAGGCCGCGCAGCACCACCTTGGGGCCGAAGCGTTTCACCAGATTACGCACCCGAATCATGCGCTCTCGTCTTCCAGGAGTCCCTGCAAGCGGGTTTTGAGTTCCGCCCGGCGGGTCCGATAGGCGTCCTCGGGAAGTTCGCCTTCCTTGTAGAGGTCGTCCAGAGCGATGATGGCGTCCATGACCACCTGCGGGTCATCCATGGCCGCGATATCGTCATCCATCCCGGCCTCTTCTTCCGCCTCATCCGTCTCCTCGTCTTCCTCCAGTTCTTCTTCCTCGACCGCATTGCGGCGGTAGAGCCAGATGCCGGCCCCAATCAGGACCGCGCCGAAGGCTCCCAGGCCGATGGCGAGGTTGTTGTTGGACGCTGCCGTCTCAGGAGCAGCGTCCGCCGCCGCGGGGCTGCCGGAAACGACAGCCTCCAGCGTGCCGCCGGCGGCGATTTCCGTCCCGTTGAAGGTGCGGTAAAGCGTGCCTTGCACATCACGGGTTCCACCGTCTTCCAGTTGGTCGCTCTTGACCTTGACGCCATCGGGAACCATGAAGAGCACGGCATCCACGTCCAGAGGCATCGTCTGGCGGAAGGTCATCTTGCGGTCGTAAGGCACGGTGAAGGCATACAAAACCTGATACTCACCCTGCCCCGGACGCACCGAGACGGTATCCATGAAGCCATCCTCCGTGGGGAGATAGCGGCCTCCGAGAACGCCATCCTGGAATTGGGGTTCGCCAGCCCCCTCCGGGAGGGTGAAGGGCGTCACCCCCTCCCCCTGCTCGGCAGGGACGAGCGCCTTGCCGCTGTTGTTGGAGATGACGTACAACTCCACCACCTGGATGACATCCGGGTGGGTGAAATCGAAGAAGATGTGCAAGCGGTCTACGGAGAGGACGCTGGGGTCCTGAGTGGATTCGTAAACCGTGATGGGCAGGTCAATGGCGGTATCCTCCGCCGTGAACATGCCGATATCGGAGCCGTAGGTCGCTCCGTTGTATTCCACCGCGGCCAGGTAAATCAAGTGGGGGTCAATTTCTACATCTTCAAAGGTGAAGGTGCCGTCTTCTTGCACGGTGGTCGTGCGGGTGTAGACCGGATTCATGTCCTTGACCGCATACAACACGACCTCCTCGCCGATGGGAAGGCCGTCTCCATCGGGGGTGGCGTTGGTAACCAGACCGCTAATCGTGCCCAGGGCCTGTTCCGGCGTGGCGGAAGGCTGGGTATCGGTGGGGACGGGGCTGGCGGCGAGGTCGTCCGCGGCGGCGGTGGGGGTCGCGGCGTCGGGCTGCTGCGAGACAAGCGCGGCGCTCCCGCCCGCAAAACTCAGGGAGCGCAGATAGTCGGTCAAAGCCCACAAATCTTCGCGGACGAAGCCTTTCTCGCCGAAGCCGGGCATCTCATCGTGCCCGTGTGCGATGGCTACAGCCATCGTCTCGGCGGAACGCTGCGCCATGAAGGCCTGGTTGGTAAAGGCGGGCACTTCCCCAATCTCGGCGGCATCCGGGCCGTCGCCGTCACCGTTCTCGCCATGACAGCGCTGGCAGTTCTCCTGATACAACAGTTCGCCTCGGGCCAGCGAATCGGAGGTGACGCTCAAACTCATGGCATAAGCAACCACGTCCCAGCGCTCCCCTTCGGACATGCTGTCGAAGGGAGGCATGTAGCGGTCAATCCGCCCGTTGGTGAGCGTATCGTACCATTCCGCGGGGGCGAACTGGCGGGCGAAGGCAGCATCTCCCAGCGGAGCGGGGGGATTGGGCAACTGAGCGCCCTGCGGGCCGTCACCCAGGCCGCGCTCCCCGTGGCAGGGAGTGCACTTTTCAGCAAAGAGGGCCTCTCCGTTGGCGGGGTCGGGAGCAACGAGGGGAAAGACCACCGGGACAGGCTCCGGAGTGTTTTCGGCGCTGGAAGCCTGCGCCTGGGGGGCGTTGGCTTGGGCGTTGGGCGGCGGGGTGATGTCTTCCGCCATAGAGAACCCGCAGGCGGCGAGGGTCAGGGAGGCGGCCAGCACGAGGAGAGCCAGCCAGGCGATGCGTAGTGGTTTCATAGGATGCCTTTTGGGGGTGGAAAGTTTCAGTTCTTCACCGGCGTGCCGCAACGGGGACAAAATTTGTCGGAACGCTGCAAGGGCGCGCCGCATTGGGGGCAGAAACCGGCGGCCTTCTCCTGCCGCTGGCGTTTGCGGGCTGCAATCGCGGCTTCGAGGGGGTCGTCGGGCGGAGGCGAGGCCGGCTTCCCGGCAGCCGGTGCACCGCGGCGGGCAGCCCGCCGGGCGGCGATGGCCGCCTCCAGGCGGTCTTCCGCCGCGGCGGGAGTCTGCGCATCGCGCTGCAATTCGTCCAGGCGGCGAAGCACCTCCGCACCGCGCTGCAAAAGCAACTGACGCTGCTGGGGGTAATCTTCCTCCGGAATTTTGCCGAGGGTGTGGTCAAAATCCAGTTCTTCGAGGGTACGGATGATGCTCTCCCGCTGGGCCAGCAGAGAGGAGATTTCCTGCTCGGTCTCGGCGGTCAGGGTGGCTTTGTGCTCCACGAAGGGACGGGTGATGTACAGCACAACCAGAAGCGCCAACGCAAGAATGAGAAAAATCGAACCAATATCCATGTGTAGCGCCTCCCGCTATTTCAAAAGCGGTTCGATGACCGACTTGATGTGCTGCAAAGAGCGAAACGGGCCAATCTGGGCGTAAGCCAGTTTGCCCTCCTTATCCACCAGATAGGTTTCCGGGACGCCGCGGATGCGGAAGCCCTGCGAGATGCGCGTTCCCAGGTCGGGGCCGTTGGGATAGGTGATGTCGAATTGTGCCATGTAGGCTTTGGCCTCCGGCTCGGTGTCCACGTAATTGACCCCCAGGAAGACCACTTCCCCGCCGGGCTGGTAGTAACGCCAGGCGGCCTCCAGGTCGGCGGCCTCCTGAGCGCAGGGACTGCACCACGAAGCCCAGAAATTGAGCACCACCACCTTGCCCTGCAAATCGGCCAGGTGGATTTCGTCGCCATCGAAAGTGGTGAGGACAAAATCGGGAACCGGGTCGCCGACGCGGATAGGGCCTTCCTGGGTGCGGCGCAACATCAAACCGATGAGCGCCAACAGGACCAGCAACCCGCCAAAAGCGAGTCCCCACCCCACTGAAATGCGGGATTTTTTTTGGGGTTCCGCGTTGGGTTTCGCGGCAGACTCCCCCGAAGGGGGTACGGCATCTTGTGAGGTCATAGCGTCTCCAGGGGTCAACGGTTCTTCAATTCTTCTTCCAGACGGGCGATGTACTCGTCATCGGAGAAAGCGGCTTCCGGGGTGGAGGGGGCCATCTCCGCTTCGAGCGGCTCTTCGGTGGGGGTCTTCCAGGCCCGGAAAGCCTGCACCAGAATGACAGCGCCCGCCAGAATCAGGAGCGGGGGCAGGACGTACACCAGCCAGTTGAGGCCGCGCGGGGGCGGGGTCGCCAGGACGCGGTCACCGTACTGCTCCACAAAGTAGGTTTTGATTTCTTCCGTCGTCCAGCCTTCGGAAAGTTTCTCGCGAATGAGGTCGCGCCACTGGGCGCAGGCCTGGGTTCCGCACACGTCCAGGGGGATGTTCTCGCACACGGGGCAATACAATTGGCTGGCGACGGCGTTGACTTCGTCGTCGGTGGGGGTGTGCGGCGTGCCGCTCTGCGCCTGCACCGATACGACGCCCAGGAGCAAAAAAGACAGGCTCAACAGGGGGAGTAACCAGGTTATCCGTTTCTTCATGCTTCAATCTCCATAGGCCCGGGCGCGGGCAGGCTTGCGGCTGGGAACCTTCACCGTTGCCGCGGCCATCTCGGCAGGGTCTTTATCCGGCCAGGCGGCTACCAGCGTGCCGATGATGAAGACCCACGCCCCCCACCACAGCCAGTTGACCAAGGGATTGTGGAAGACCTTGAAGGTGGCGCCTTCACTGGAAATCGGCATCCAGTCCACCAGGAGGACGTAAAAGTCATCTTCCATCGTGCTGCGCACGCCGGGGATGGTCATGGGTTGCTGCGAGTCGTAGAAAAAGTCACGGCGGGGGTGCAGTTCGCCGACGTATTTGCCGTTCTTGTAAACGCTGACCACAGCCCGCGCCACATTGCGGTTATCGGGGGTGTCGAAGAAGGCCAGCGACTCGTAGCGCATGGTGTAATCCCGCAAGGAGATTTCACCGCCCTGGGGAATGGTCTTCTGCGTTTCGGCCTGGAAAGCCTCGATGCCGATGATGCCAACCGCCATCAGCACCACGCCCAGGTGGATGATGTACCCGCCGTAGCGGCGGCGGTTGCGCTTCGCCAGGTTCCACAACGCCACGGGGAAGGGTTCCCCGGCCCGACGGCTGCGCGCCCGCGCTCCGCGCCAGAATTCGTAGAGGGTTACGGAGGCCACGAACGCCGCCAGCCAGAAGGTGAGCAGCCCGGCCCACAGGCGCACGCCGCCGATGAACGCCCCGATGGGGGCCAGCAGCGAGACGAGGAAGGGCTTCCACATGGCGCGGCCCAGGGTCCTGGCGGTGGAATGCCGCCACGCCGAGAGGGGAGCAACCCCCATCAGGAACAGCATGGCCGCGAAGAGAGGGGCGGTAGCCCGCTCGTAGAAGGGCGGCCCGACGGTCACTTTTTGTCCGGTAGCCAGTTCCGAAATCAGGGGGAAGATGACACCCCAGAAGCAAATCACCAGGATGCCGATGAAAAGCAGGTTGTTGAGCAGGAAGAGGGCTTCCCGCGAGAGGAGGGAGGTCATCTGGTTCTTGGCTTTGAGGTCGTTCCAGCGGTAGAAGAGCAATCCCATCGAGACCAGGAAGGTTACGCCAATGTAAATGAAGAAAGCAGGGCCAATAGCGCTTTGCGCGAAGGCGTGGACGGAGGAGAGCACCCCGGAACGGGTCAGGAAGGTGCCGAAGATGACCAGAGCGTAGGTGGTGATGATGAGAATCATGTTCCAATGCTTCAACATGCCGCGCTTCTCTTCAATCATCACCGAATGGAGGAAAGCCGTCCCCGAAAGCCAGGGCATGAAGGCGGAAATTTCTACCGGGTCCCAGCCCCAGTAGCCGCCCCACCCCAGCACGTCATAGGCCCAGCGCCCGCCCAGTACCAGCCCCAGGGAGAGGAACAACCAGGCCCACAGGGTCCAGCGGCGGGTAATGCGTATCCAGCGGTCGTCGGTGCGTCCCGTAATTAGCGCCGCGATGGCGAAGGCGTAGGGAATCACGAAAGCCACGAAGCCCAGATACAGCATCGGGGGGTGGATAATCATGCCCGGATGCCGCAGGAGGGGATTGAGGCCGTTACCGTCCCGCGGGGTGAAGAGTACCCCCCCCATGGGGCGGAGGATACTTTGCTCCACGCTGCCATCAGGCAAGGCCCACAAACGCTCGAAGGGATTCTCGAAGACCAGGATGAGCAGGAGGAAGAAGCCCAGCGTCACCAGACCGACGAGGATGACCCACGGCAAGAATTCGCGGTCGCGCTCCCACTTCCGCAGCGTCACCGCGGAGGTGAAGGCCGACATCAGCCAGGCCCAGAAGAGCAAGGAGCCGGCCTGCCCGCCCCACAAGGCGGTGGCCTTGAGGTAGGTGGGCATGGCCTCGCTGGTCACTTCGGCCACGAAAGCCACTTCAAAAGAACTGGTGACCAGCAGGTAAATGAGCGCCAGCGCCGACAGGGAGAGCAGCGGGAAGGTCAGGAGCATGGCATTGCGGGCGCTCTCCACCCAGTCGGGACGGTTGCGCCACAGGCCGTACAGGGCGGCAACAATCCCGTACAGGGCAAGCAGCCCGGTAATCAGGACGGCGCCATAACCGAGGTTGGCAATCATAAGCGGCTACTCCTGTACCTGGTCGGGAACGGCATCTTCGTACTTGGTGGGGCACTTGAGGAGCAGTTCCTCGGCGTAGAAGATGCCATCTGCCCCCAGTTTGCCGGTCATGATGGCCTGGGCCTCGTCGCGCAGCAGGTCGGGCCTGACCCCGTTGTACACCACTTTGACCCGGGGGCGGCTGGGGTCAATCACAGCATCATGGAGCACCCTCGCCAATCCGCCCTGGGCTTCGATTTTGGCGTTGTCGCCGGGGATGTCGGCGGCTTCGAAGGTCAGGGTCAGCGTTTGCTGGTCGTACTGGATGGTATCACCGACGACCGCGCCGGAGATGCGCAAGTCGCGCCCCACAACCTCATCGCCGCGCGTGAGCATCTCGCCGATGGTGAGAAAGTATTGAGCGCTGGCCTGGGTAGAGGACACAATCAAATACACGATTGCAGCCACAATCAGCAGCCCGCCAACGATAAATTTGGCCCGGTTGGCTGTATTTTCCATTAAAGAACCTCCTCAGAGAACGCGTCTGCTTGCATCAGGAAGGCGGTCTCCCCCGATGAGGGCGCGACCGCCTTCTCGCCGTCGGCGCGCAGGCGCAGAAACGGCAATCACAAGTATAAGAAGATTTTCACACAGTAACATTAAGGGCTGTTGAGAAAGCGCCACATTTGGGGACGTCAAAAAGCACCTAATTCGGTGCAAAAAAGCATGTTATTCCCCGACGCCAGCACAGGGCGGATAG
>DRKV01000450.1 GCA_011051635.1 Chloroflexota bacterium
ATCACCGCCCTGCTGACCTTTTTCCCCGTCCTGGTCAACGTCCTGAGCGGCTTGCAGTCCACCCCTCTCCCGCTGGTGGAGACCCTCCGCTCGTGGGACGCCAGCCGAGCCGAAATCTTTTGGCACGTGCGCGTTCCCAATGCTGCACCCTACATCTTCGCGGCCCTCAAAGTGGCCGGGCCGCTCTCCCTCATCGGCGCGGTCGTCGCCGAGTGGACGGGAGCCTCCGGCGGGCTGGGGCGTACCATGTGGCTGGCCTACACCAACCTCAACCTGCCCTACCTCTTCGCCGCCGTCTTCATCCTCGCCGCCGCGGGCATGACCTTTTACGGCGCAATCGTCGCCGCCGAAAAGCGGGTCGTGTTTTGGGTGAAATAAGTATCACGTGTCACGTGTCAGGTGTCACGTGCGGCGTGCGACGTGCGGGGTGCGGCGTACAACGTACAAAGTACACCGTACCCTGTACTTCCCCCCATCTCCCCACCTCATCCTCCCATTCACCCCGTCACCTAATCACCCAATCACCTACTCCCCCACTATGAAACGCACCATTTTCACCCTCCTCATCCTCGTGCTGACGGCCTTGAGCGCCTGCACCCCCAAAGCCACCCCCACCCCTGAGGCGTTGACCCCTTTCACCTTCATGGCGGGCTACAAGCCGCAGGCCAACCTGCCTTTCGTGGGAGCCTACGTCGCCAAAGAGAAGGGCTTCTTCGAGGCTGAAGGGCTGGATGTCACTATCGAGCATTCCCCCGGCAAGGGCGAACACTTGCAACTGGTCACGGCGGGCAAGGTACAGGTCACCACCCAGGACGCCGCCGTGTTGCTCAAACGCCGCGCCGACCCCGGCCTGCCGCTGGTGTCCATCGCCCTCATCGGACAGCGCGGCCAGCAGGCTTTCGCCGCCCTGGCTTCCTCCGGCATGGAGACCCCCAAAGACTGGGAGGGCCATACCGTGGGTTACAAGGGCACTCCGCCCCCCGACCTGTTCGCCCTGCTGGCTGCCGCGGGAGCCGACCCCGACAAAGTGGAACTGGTCAACGTGGGCTTCGACCCGCGCGTCCTCACCGAAGGGCAGGTGGACGTTTATCCGGTCTTCAAGTCCAACGAGCCGTACCTGATTCGCTCCTGGGGCTACGAGGTGACCCTGTGGGATGCCGCCGATTACGGCGTGCCCACCCTGGGGCTGACCTACGTCACCAGCGAAGACATCCTCTCCCGGCAGCCTGAGGCGCTGGCCGCTTTCCTGCGCGCCGCCCTGCAGGGCATCGAGTACGCCAAAGCCCATCCCGATGAGGCCGTGGACATCGTCCTCAAGTACGCCGGCCCGGAGACCGACCGCGACCACATGCGCTACATGCTGGATACCGAACTGGCAGACGCCGAAGGCCCCGCCACCGCCGAACACGGCATCGGCTGGCAGACCGCCGAACAATGGCAGGCCCTGGCCGACATGCTGGCGCAGTACGACATCCCCGTCCCCGACGACGTCCGCGCCGCCTTCACCATGCAGATTTTGGAAACAGCCGGGAGATAACCCCCTGACCCGCAACCCCTACCCTCGCAACCCCCTACCCCGCAACCTCCCGATAAAACCCCTCGCCCGCGGCATGACCACCGCATAATCCGCCCGCTCGCGGATGAGCGCCTGGTTGTGTTCGCGGGCGGCAGCGCGTAGACCGGCATCGTTCAGCGCCCGCAGAATGGCCTCCGCCAGCGCCTTCGGGTCATCCGGCGGCACCAGCAGGCCGTTCACGCCGGGCGTGACCCACTCGCGCAGCGACTCGATATCGCCCGCAATCGGGAAACAGCCGCAAGCCAGCGCCTCCAGGAGCGTGTTGGGCGTCCCGTCGTGGGTGGTAATTGAAGTTACCACCTGCGCCGAGCGGAAGAGTTCCGCCATCTGAGGGCGCGCCAGGCGCGGCAGGAGTTGTACCGCTCCCTCCAGCCCCAGTTTCCGCACCCGGTTCTCCGCCTCCGCCGCCCCCTGCATGGAGGGGCAGACAAAGCGCGCTTGCGGAAAGCGTTCCAGCACCCGCGGCAGCGCCTGGAAGAAAGTATCCGTGCGGGCGTAGGCGCGCAGCCCGCGCGGGTTGACCACCACCGGCCCCGGCTCCTCCTGCGGCGGGAAGAAAATCTCCCGCTGGATGCCCCCCGCGCCGGGGACGACCAGCACCGGCTTCTGGGAGTCGAAGTCCCACGCTTGCGCCAGGCGCGCGTCCCGGCGGCAGTCCGTGTGGAGGGCGTCGGCGCGGGCCAGCGTGCGGCGCGTCAGGCGGCGCATGGCGGGCGTGCTGCCCCCGTGCAAGGTGAAATCGTTCCCCCACACCGAAACCAGCAGCGGCACGGGGAGCCCCTCCATCCCCAGGGCGGCCAGCATCCCCTCGTAAGGGATACGCATGGCGTGTACTACGTCGGGCCGGATGCTCTCCACGATGCGGCGGAAGGTTGGGGCGAGGCGCGGCAAATACAAAGGGAGGAGCCAATGCCGGAGCGCGGCAACCACCCGAGGGGAGGCCAGTCCCCGCCCCAGGGAGCGGACTCGCTTGCGGAGGGTTGCCGTTTCCCCGGAGGCGGCAGCCCTTTTGGGGAGCGCTCCCGTCAACGGGACCGGCAGCACCCGTAAGGAGGTCAGGGGCAGGCGCGGCGCACAGGGGTAGAGAGAAACCAGATGAACGGCGTCCCCCTCCTCGGCGAAGTAGCGTATCCAGTTGAGGGCAATCGGCGAGCGTCCGTCGGCGAGAAAGAGAAGTTTCATGCGGGGTTGGGGAGTTGCGGAGTTAGGGGTTGCGAGGTTGCGGGTTGCGAGGTTAGACGCTGTTATGCACTTTTGATATTGCTCATATAAAAATCATATCTTCAAATGCCATGATAGG
>DRKV01000451.1 GCA_011051635.1 Chloroflexota bacterium
CCCTGCGCGTCCCCCTGGATGGGAACGATGCCGTCCTGCCCACCCTGGAAGGGGTCTACCCCAATGCCAACTGGTACGAGCGGGAATTGTGGGATATGTTCGGCATCCATATCGAGGGGCATTCCGATTTGCGCCGCATTCTCATGCCGCACGACTGGGTGGGACATCCCCTGCGGAAGGATTATCCGCTGGGATACGAGGAAGTACAGTTCTCCTTCAACCAGGAGGAGATAATGGTTCGCAAGGCGCACCCGCAAGAGTAGCCGCGCTTCAGGAGGATGGCATGTCTGATGTGACTCTGACCCCGGTTTCCATGGATGAAGTCAAGCACCTGGTCTCCGAGCGCGCTATGCAGGGCGAGACGGTGCTGCTCAACATGGGGCCGCAGCACCCCAGCACCCACGGCGTCTTGCGCCTGCTGCTGGAACTGGACGGCGAGACGGTGCTCAACTGCATTCCCGACATCGGCTTTTTGCACACCGGCGTCGAGAAGAACATGGAGGCCAAGCGCTACGAGCAGGCCGAAGTGATGACCGACCGCCTGGATTACCTCAACACGATGGGCAACAACCTGGCCTACTGCCTGGCGGTGGAGAAACTGGTTGACCTGGACGTGCCCCCGCGGGCGCAGGCCATTCGGGTGGTGATGGCCGAATTGCAGCGCATCGCCTCCCACCTGGTCTGGCTGGGAACCCACGCCCTCGACCTGGGGGCGATGACGGTCTTCCTGTACTGCTTCCGGGAACGCGAAATGATTCTCGACATCATGGAGATGATTTCCGGGCAGCGGATGATGACCACCTACTTCCGCCCCGGCGGTCTGTGGCGCGACGTGCCCGTAGGCTTCGAAGAGGCCGTGCGCCAGTTCTTGCGCCTCTTCCCGGCCCGCATCAAGCAATACGAAGACCTGTTGACGAAGAACCCCATCTTCATTGACCGTACCCGCGGCATCGGCGTGGTGAGCAAAGGAGACGCCCTGCGCTGGGGATTGACCGGCCCGCCCCTGCGCGGCTCCGGGATTCCCTACGACATCCGCAAGGTGCGCCCTTATTCGGGGTACGAGCAGTACGATTTTGAGGTGCCCACCTGGGAAGAAGGCGACGTCTACGCCCGCTACCTGGTGCGTATGGAAGAGATGCGCCAGTCCCTGCGGATTATCCGGCAGGCCCTGGATAAGATGCCCTACGGCCCGGTCCGCAGCCACAACCGCAAGTTCGTGCCGCCGCCCCGCTCCGAAATCGGGCACAGCATGGAGGCCCTCATCCACCACTTCAAACTCTGGACGGATGGCTTCCCGGCCCCCAAAGAATCGGTCTTCGTGTCGGTGGAATCGCCGCGCGGCGAACTGGGCGTTTACCTGGAAGGCGACGGAGGCAACAAACCCTACCGCGTGCATTGGCGCACCCCCTCCTTTGCCAACTTGCAGACCCTGCCGATGCTTGCCAAAGGGCATCTGGTGGCCGATTTGGTCGGCATTATCGGCAGCGTTGACATCGTATTGGGAGATGTAGACCGGTGAACAGACTGTTAGCACAGTATCCCCAGCAAGTGAAAGACATTCTGGCGAAATACCCGCCGGAACACAAACGCTCGGCGGTCATGCCGCTCCTCTACCTGGCCCAGGGCGACAAAATGCACATCACCCGCCAGGATTTGACGGACGTGGGCGAGATTTGCGGCATGACGGAAACCGAAGTGGAATCCATCGTCGGCTTCTACACCCTTTACCACGAGGAGCCGGGCGGCAAATTCCGCATTCAGGTGTGTACCGATTTGCCCTGTGCCTTGCGCGGGGCGGAGGAGTTCTACGCCGGTCTGTGCGAGCGTCTGGGCGTGGAAGACGGCGGCACCACCGAAGACGGCTTGATTACCGTGGAACAGGTCAAGTGCCTGGCGGCCTGCCACCGGGCGCCCATGCTGCAAGTCCAGAGCGGGCACGGCCTGGATTACCACGAAAATCTGACCGTCGACCTGGCGATGGAAATCATCGACGGGCTGCGTCAGGCCGCCCGGACGGAGAAGAAGGAGGCCCAGGCATGAGCCACGTCTTGCTGCGTCACCGGGATATTCCCAACCTCAAGCAACTGGATGTCTACGTCGAGCACGGCGGCTTTCAGGCTTTCCGCAAAGCGGTGACGGCCATGCAGCCGGGGGAAGTCACCGAGCAGGTCAAAATCTCCGGGCTGCGGGGGCGCGGCGGGGCGGGCTTCCCCACCGGCCTCAAGTGGTCTTTCATAGATAACAACAACTGGCCGCACTACGTGGTCGCCAACGCCGACGAATCGGAGCCGGGAACCTTCAAAGACCGCGAACTGATGGAGGAGAATCCCTACCAGTTCCTCGAAGGGCTGGCGATTGCCTCCTACGCCGTCAAGGCCAATCGGGCTTACGTTTACCTGCGCGGCGAGTTCTGGCCGGTAGCCCGTTTTCTGGATGCCTGCATCGCCGAGATGGAAGAAGCCGGTTACCTGGGAGACAACCTCTTCGGGACGGACTACTCCCTGCGGATTTACACCCACCTGGGCGCGGGGGCTTACATCTGCGGCGAAGAAACCGCCCTCCTGGAATCGCTGGAAGGCAACCGCGGCCAGCCCCGTCTGCGCCCGCCCTTCCCGCCCAGTTACGGGCTGTACGGCAAGCCGACCATCGTCAACAACGTGGAGACTCTCACCAACGTGCCGCCCATCATCGAGCACGGCGGGGAGTGGTACCGCACTTTCGGAACCGAGAAAAGTCCGGGGGTCAAACTCTTCTCCCTTTCCGGCAACGTGGAAAAACCCGGCAACTACGAACTGCCCCTGGGAACCACCTTCCGGGAACTGATTTTTACCCACGGGGGCGGCATCTCCAACGGACGCGGCATCAAGGCCATCATGCCCGCCGGAGCCTCCTCCTCGGTGCTGCCCGCCACGGACGAAGTGCTGGATACCCCCATGGATTACGAGAGCGTCCGCGCGGTTGGCTCCGACCTCGGTTCGGCCTCCGTCATCGTGATTGACGACTCCTTCAGCATGGATTGGGTGGTCAACAAGACCCTGCACTTCTTCAAGCACGAATCCTGCGGCAAATGTACGCCCTGCCGGGAAGGGACGTACTGGATGATGAACGTCTCCGACCGCATCACGCAGGGGCGCGCCACCAAAGACGACATAGCCCTGCTGGAGAGCGTCGCCCGCCAGATTCGCGGCAAGAGTTTGTGCGCCCTGGGTGAATTCTCCACCATGGCGGTTGTCACCAGCATCGAACGTTTCCGGGACGATTTCGAGGCCAAAACGCGTACCGAAGAGGCGGAAGGCTAAGGAGTTCGTATGGCGAAGATGGTTTCTCTGACGATTGACGGCCAGCAGGTGGAAGTGCCTGCCGGAACTTTAGTGGTGGATGCCGCCAAGAAAATCGGCATTGACATTCCCGTATTTTGCTACCACCCCAAGATGGAGCCGGTGGGCATGTGCCGCATGTGCCTGGTGGAGATTGGCCGCCCGATGATTGACCGGGCCACCCGCCAGCCGGTGCTGGACGAGAACGGACAGCCCAAAATTCAGTTCGGCCCCCGCCTGGAGACTTCCTGCACCACCCCCGTTTCCGAGGGCATGGTGGTGCGGTTTGCCAGCGACAAGGCCCGCGAGGGGCGCAAGGACATCATCGAATTCCTGCTCACCTCCCACCCTCTGGATTGCCCCATCTGCGACAAGGGCGGCGAGTGCGCCCTGCAAGACCTGACGATGGAGCACGGTCTGGCCGAGAGCCGCTTCTTGCTGGATGAGAAGATGCACCGCGAGAAGCACGTCCCGCTGGGCGATTTGATTTTCCTGGACCGCGAGCGCTGTATCCAGTGCGCCCGCTGCATCCGCTTCCAGCGCGATATTGCCGGCGACCCGGTCATCCAGTTCCACGAGCGGGGACGCCGCACCGAGATTGTGACCACCTCCGAACCGGGCTTCAACTCGTACTGGTCGGGCAACACCACGGATATTTGTCCCGTGGGCGCTCTCACCACCGCGGACTTCCGCTTTGGGGCGCGTCCCTGGGAACTCAAGGCCGCCGCTTCCATCTGCTCGCAGTGCGCCGTGGGCTGCAACCTGACCTTCAACGTGCGCCGCGAAGCCAAATCGGGCGGCAAATTCGTCATCAAGCGCGTCATGCCCCGCCAGAACGAGGAAGTCAACGAAATCTGGATTTGCGACAAGGGGCGTTTCTCCGCCTATCACTACACCGAGAGCGCCGAGCGCCTCACGCAACCCCTCATCCGCAAGGACGGGGAATTGCAGCCTGCTTCCTGGGAGGAGGCCCTCGACCTGGTTGCCCGCCGCTTCGAGACCTCCCTGGATGGTTTCGTAACCCTGGCCGGCGGACGCCTGAGCAACGAAGACCTCTTCAACCTGCGCCAGTTGACCGACAAACTGGGCGGCCAGCGCCTCCTGGATACCCACATGGCGGGCGGCGACCTGATTGCCGAATTCGGCCTCGCCGCGGGGACGAATTTCGCCGACTTTGGGGAGGGCGACGCCATTTTGGTGGTGGCCTCCGACCTGGAAGAAGAAGCCCCCATCTGGTATCTGCGCCTCAAGCAGGCCGCCGAGCGGGGCGCGACCCTCATCGTCGCCAACCCCCGCCCCACCAAGATTGCCCGCTACGCCCGCCACGACCTGCGCTACGCCTACGGGCAGGAAGCGGCCACCGTCCTGGCGATGGTCAACGCCGCGGGCAGCAAGAAGACCACCATCCCCGATTGGGTGAAGGACTACCAGCCGGATGCAGCCGTGCGGGAGGCCGCCCGCGCCTTTGCGGAGGCCGAAAACGCGGTGGTGATTTACGGGCAGGAGGGCCTGGGGCTGGAAGGCTCCCGCGACCTGGCGCAGGCCTGCGCCGACCTGCTCTTCGTCACCGGCCACACGGGACGCCCGAAGAACGGCTTGCTGGCCGCCTGGCAGCGGGCCAACGACCAGGGCGCCTGGGATATGGGCTTCGCTCCCTCCGATGACCTCAAGGCCGCGCTGGGGCAGGCGCAGGCTGCTTACATCGTGGCCGCCGACCCCGCTGGCGACCGGCCCGACCTGGCCGAGACCCTCGAACACCTCGGCTTCGTCGTCGTCCAGGAACTTTTCCTCACCGAGACGGCGAAAATGGCCGATGTGGTGTTCCCCGCCCAGGCTTACGTGGAGCGGGACGGAACCTACACCTCCGCCGAGCGCCGC
>DRKV01000452.1 GCA_011051635.1 Chloroflexota bacterium
CTGTTGAGAAAGCGCCACATTTGGGGACGACAAAAAGCACCTAATTCGGTGCAAAAAAGCATGTTATTCCCCGACACCAGCACAGGGCGGATAGTCACCCGCCCTGTGGGTAAGTTGCCTGCAAATTCCGACGTCCGGTGCCCCCGCAGAAGCATCCGGTTCTCACTCTGGAGGGAGACGCAAGCGGGTTCCGCAGGAACGGCAGAAACGGTCGCCGGGGTCGGCGCGCTTGCCGCACTGGTGGCAATACACCTGCACGCCGGGAGGCACGCCGCCGGATTTGCGCTCCGGGGTCTTTTTCTGGCCGGCGGAGCGCCGCCGACGTTTGCGGGGCTGTTCCACGGCATCCATGCGGCTGGTGCGCCAATACCAGACCGCCCCCGCCAGGATGAGCAATACCCCAATCCCGCCCAGCGCCCACGGGAGAATATCCGCCGCGCTGGTTGGGGTGGTCGAGGCAGCCTGAGGCGGCTCCGCCACCACCGGCACGTTGGACACGCTCAAGGCATCATCCGATTTCTGGTATGCCACCTGAAGGGTAAACGTCTCCCCGGCCTCCAGCCCGGCAAAGGAGGCCATGTAATACACCAGCCCGTCGTTGGGGTTTTCCTGCGGCTCGCCCAGGGAGGGGGTAATTTCTATCTGGGTTGCCGTGCGCGGCTGCTGCACCTCCACCACGAGGCTGTCCACCGGATAATCTCCCGGCCATTGGTAGGCAAAACTGCGCCTGTCACCGTCTATCGTAAGCCGCGGGTCGTAATACTCCAGGCGCACGTGCGGCATCGTGGGACTGAAAGTCACGTAAACCCAGTTGTCATCCTGCCGGCTGGAATACTGCACGTTGAAAAGCGTGTCGGCCGCGGTCTGCGCCTCGGCCACGGCACTGGGGGTGCCCACCTCAGCCGGCAGGCGCAGGGTAATTTGTCCAGAGCGCGGCACGTCGGGAGCCAGTTCGATGCGGTAAATCACCAGCATGGACCGCTCCCGGTCGTATTCCGGCCACAAATCCACTTCCAGCGAGGCGAAACGGACGCTCTCTTGCGCCCGCGCCGGTCGCCAGATGGCGCCCAGGAGCAGCACAAGCGCGCCCACCCAGAGCAACAAATTTTTGAAGCCCTTCATTGTAGATGAAACCTCCTGCATGAAAAGAATCCGTACGTGCGCCCAATCATATCATCCTTCGGGCGATGTCACCAGATGGGGCAGGTAGGACAACTGCTCGCAGTTGTCCTACGGCGAAGCGCATTGACAACTGCCCCAAGTAACGTATAATCGGGTTTGCGAAGGGTAGCCGTAGGGCAGACGTCAGATTATCTGCCGTAACGCCGCAAGGCGCGTTTTCGGAAAGGAGGTGAATATCGCTCTCGAGAACCTCAACCTTCGTTCCCTTGTCTGGGGAGCGGCCACAACCGCTCTCGCTGAATGCCACGGATGTCCTTTGGTGCATCCGCAGGCTCAACGTCCATCTTTCCCGTTTCCTGTTTCCCACAATTTTTTATAAGGAAGAGAGAAGAGCATGAAACACAAAACTCTGTTTACCCTGGTAGGCATCCTGGTGCTGGCCAGCATGATTCTGGCGGCCTGTAAGCCCGCCGCCACACCCACGCCCGAGCCGCCGGCGGCCACCGAGGAAGCCCCCATGGCTACCGAAGAGGCCCCTGCTGCCACCGAAGAAGCCGCTCCGGCTTTTGAACCCATGTCGGTTGGCGTGGACAACTGTGACTACGGTGGAAAAATCAAATCCATCAGCGCGGTGGACGAATACACCGTCAAGTTCGACCTGTGCCGCCCCGACCCGGCCTTCCTCGCCAAAGCCGCCTTCACCCCCTTCGGCATCCAGCCCAAAGAGTGGATTGAGAAGACCGGCGGCACCGGCGAACTGCTGGAGCACCCCATCGGCACCGGCCCCTTCAAGATTGATACCTGGAACCGCGGCGACAGCGTAGTCTTCACCCGCAACGATGACTACTGGGGCGAGAACAAGCCCGCCTTCAAGACCCTCGTCTTCCGCTGGGCTTCCGAAGGCGCCGCCCGCCTGCTTGAACTGCAATCCGGCACCGTGGATATGATTACCAACGTCAGCCCGGATGACTTCGCCTCAGTAGAAGAAGACCCCAACCTGGACCTTCTGCCTGTGGAGAACCCCAACGTCCTCTACCTGGCGATGACCAACACCTTCACCCCCTTCGACGACGTGCGCGTCCGCAAGGCGATTGCCATGGGCATTGACCGCCAGCGCATCGTGGACAACTTCTACCCCGAAGGTTCCGAAGTCGCCTCGCACTTCACTCCCTGCTCCATCCCCAACGGCTGCGTGGGCGACCCCTGGTACGATTTCGACCCCGAGGCCGCCAAAGCCCTGCTGGCTGAGGCCGGTTACCCCGATGGCTTCAAGACCACCATCTACTACCGCGACGTCTTCCGCGTTTACCTGCCCGAACCCGGTCTGGTGGCGCAGGACATCCAGGCGCAGTTGAAAGACAACCTGGGCATCGAAGCCGACATCCAGGTGATGGAATCGGGCGCCTTCATCGACGCCTCCACCTCCGGCAAACTGGACGGCCTCTACCTGCTCGGTTGGGGCGCGGACTATCCGCACGTCACCAACTTCCTGGACTTCCACTTCAGCAAATCCAACCCGCAGTTCGGCAACCCCTTCCCCGAAATCTATGAGGTGTTGGAAGAGGCCGCCCAGATTGGCGACCCCGCCGAAGCCGCTCCGCTGTACGAGAAGGCCAACAACGCCATCAAAGAACTGGTTCCCATGGTTCCGATGGTGCACGGCGCCTCCGCTTACGCGGCCCTCAAGACCCTCAAGGGCGCCAGCGTGCCCCCCTTCGGCGCGCCGCGATTCGAGTTCATGGACCCCGGCAAAG
>DRKV01000453.1 GCA_011051635.1 Chloroflexota bacterium
GCGGTCAGTTTTTCCAGCAGGGCGGCGCGGACGGGGTTGTAGAACATCTCCGGGCAGGTGATGATTTTTTCGGCCTGCTCGCGGATGGCCTGCACCACTTTAGGATGGCTGTGTCCCAGGCCGGCGACTCCGTGCCCGGCGGCACAGTCCACGTATTCGCGGCCCCGGTCGTCCCAGACGAGGGCGCCTTTGCCGCGCACGATGGTCAGGTTGCGTTTGGCGTATACGCCGGAGGTGTGGAGGGCTTCGGTTTCTTGGGGAGAAGGCATGAGAAAGGCGGAAGGGTGAATGGCGAATGCGGAATGTAGAAGGGTGAAGGCAGAATGGTGAACGCAGAATGATGAAGGCAGAATGCGGAATGCGGAATGCTGACCGCTGTCCCCTGCATCACGGCGCGAAGTGTATGTCGAAAAAGGCGGCGGTGTCGAGGTCGAAGGTCAGGGTGAGGAGGTCGCCGCGCTGGGCAAAATCTATCGGACGGGGTTCGGCGAGGAAGTCGGTCTGCGTGACGGCGGCGACCTGCGCCCCGTCGGGCAGCCTGACCTGTACGGTGAGGCCGCGCTGCGGCGCAGGGACGGGGTTCCCGTAGGCCAGGCCGGTGTAGTTCAGGGCGCGCAAACTCAGGCCATCGGAGCGCAGATAGGGGACGAAGAGCACCGAAAAAGGCGCGTCCGTCTTCAGGGGAGAGGAAATCTCCAATGCGGCCCAGAGTTCCTCCAAAAACGCGCTGCGAACTTCCCCGGCGTAGGCAGGGTCGGCGTCTTCTCCGGTCTCATCCCAAAAAGCGGAAGCCCAGCGGTACTCCTGAAAAGGGTTCGTCGGGGTGAAGACGACCCGCCCCGCGCCGATGTCTTGCGTATAGACATCCCCCTCGGCCTCGCCAAAAGAGACGCCGAACAGGTCGGCCAGGGCGTAGTCGTCCCGCGGGTTGCCGAACTGGTCGTAGCGGGTGGTCTCCTCGCCGGTGACAAGCAGCCGCCCGCCGCCTTGCACCCATTCCCGCAGCGCATCGGCCTGGGCCTCGCCGAGGGCCTCCACCTGGGGCAAAACCACGGCATCGAACTCGTTCAGGCGGTCAAGTTGGCGCTCGGAGAGCACTTCAAAGGGGATGTGGCTTTCCAGCAGGGTGCTCAGCGCCCCGTAAAAGGCATCCGTGTGGTCGCTGGTTTCCCAATCGCCGCGGTCACGGTAATCCACCGTGGATTGCGAGTAGAGCACGGCGAGATTGGCGTAAGGGTGCAGGGTCGGGTCGTAGAGCATCCCTTCGTGGGCGGCAATCCAGGCGAAGAGTTGGCGGCGGAAATCGGCGTCCACCATGCGGGACATGCCCTCATCGCCGGAGGTGTAGTAGTTGAAGCCCGCGGCCAGCACCGTCGCGGCGTGGATGCGCGCCAGGGCGGGGGTATCCTCGTGACCGGCCTCCACATACGAGAGCAGCCAGGAGGGTTGGCCGAAGGCCGTATCCACGTGCCGCCACCCCAGCAGGGCGGAGAGAAAATCGGGGTAGCGGTAATACTGGTACGGGCGCTCCAGACCGCCGAGTTCGTGCGCCGTCAGGTCGGAGACCTGGGGTAAATCCAGAGGACTGGCCCCTTTTTGGGTAGAGAATGGCCCCAGCGTGACCGATGTTTCCATGATGAGGCGCAAATCGGGGTTCACGGCGTGGACGGTTTGGGCGTATTCCCCCACGAACTCGCGAATCAGGCGGTAGCGCCAGGCGACGTAAGTTTGCCAGACCGGGTCGCTCCAGTCCGGCTCGAAAGGCGGTTCGGGGAGCGTCAATCCGGTCTGCTCGCGGAAGAGGGAGCGGGCGGCGGGGCTGAGGTCGGCCCACTGGGCGCGCCACCCCTCCCCGAAGTTGAAGGTCAAAAAAGGGACATCGAACCACAAACCATCCAGCCCGCTGGCGGCCAGGCGGGCGGCCTTCTCCATCGTCAGGCGGCGGAACTCCGGATGGGCGGGCGAAAGCCATACGTCCTCGCAGGTCTCGCACACCCAGAAGGGCATCCCCGGAAGCACCCCGTTGAAAACCGCAGGACGCCCGTCAATCCCGACCTGCGCCCAATCGGGATGTTGCATCGCCAGGCTGCGGCTCTCCTGCCCGGCGTCCACCCGCCCGTCCAGGTCGTTGTCAATCCCCTCGGTGACGGCCTCCAGCGGCCCGACGTACATGATGTAACGCGCCCCCCGGCTATGGACGTAATCGGCGCGAGTGCGGATTTCCTCCAGCGCGGCATCCAGCGCCGCCCCGCTCAGGCACTCCCAGCCGTCGCTGGCGCAAGTCCAATCCAGGATGACGTTTGCGCCGTCCGCCACGGCCTGGTCAATCAGGTCTTCCCATTCCCACTCGTCGGCGGCCATCACATCCGGGTCGTCGTAAGGGGTGACGATGCGGGCGGTGCGCGTCCAATCGGGGGAGGCAGGAGGAGAAGTCGCCTGGGGAGATGGATTACCCCCCGTATTTTCCCTGCCTGGAGAAGTGGGCGCGGCGTCCCGAAGAGTAGGGCGCGGCGTTGGAGCGGCTTCCGTTATGGAGGAGGGGGCCTCCCCCGGAAAATTGCAGCCGCCCGCAACGGCCAGGATGGTGATGAGCAGCCCCAGAACGAGAGGCGAACGCGGCTTCATCGGGTTATGCTCCCGTAGGTTTGACCCGCGGCCAGGCGTAGACCGCGAAACAAGCCGCCGCCGCGGCTTCGGCGGCGCGGCCCCACAACATCACCGGCCAGCCCCAAAAGGTCGCCGCAAAGACCAGCAGCACGCCCAGGTTGAGCAGGACGACGGCGGCGACGGCCAGCGTCGGGTTGCCGCGATGATTGCCGCGATAGCGCGGAAAGGCCCAGTAGGCCACAGCCAGGCTGAACTGCCCCATCCAGCCGAAAAGCAGGAATTCCTGATGCGCGCCGAACCAGCGCCAGGCCGCCGGGTATGCGCCGATGCCCTTGTTCACCAGAATGAAAGCCCCGATGGTGAACCCGGCCAGCAGATGCAGCAGCGAGAGGCGCACCGCCCAGATGCTCAAACGCGGCATCAGCGGCCTCCCCGCGGTTTGCGGCGCGGCCCGCGCACCCGTTCCCAGGTGTTGACCACGAATCCCAGCGCGGCCAGCCATTGCAACACCGCCGAAACCACCAGCGCCCAGCCCCAGAAGGCATTATCGGCCTGGACAGGGCGCAACGGCTCGGCCACAGCGCGCAACAGCAGCCCGGCGTTCAGCGTGACGTACACCGCCCAGTTGAGCGGGTCACTGCGGCGGGGCTGCTCGCGGGTGTAGGATGGCAGCATCCACAAGGCGATGCCGAAGATGAGTTGTGTCAGCCAGCCGACCAGGAAGAGATGCCAGTAGACGGGCGTGAGCGTCCCGCTCCGGGCCGCGGCCTGCTGCCAGACGCCCATCCCGAAGGCGCAGGCCAGATACAGCAATGCGGATTTGACGTACCAGCGAATGATAGTAGGCATGGGGGAATTATAAAATGCGGAAGGCGGAATGCAGAATGATGAATGCGGAAGGCAGAATTCATCATTCTGCATTCATCATTCATCATTTCCTTCTCTTTGCCGTCTTCACGGATGTGACGAAAATGGCAATCAGTTCTTCGGTTTCGCGTCGCAGCGGACGCAAAGTTTCTGCCGTCACCAGGCCGGATTCTTCCAGCAGTTCCAGCTAGTAGGCGGTTTCGTCCAGCTCTCCCAGGCTGCCTTCC
>DRKV01000454.1 GCA_011051635.1 Chloroflexota bacterium
CCTGAGCGCCAACCCCGGCGTGGACCCCAATTTTCTGACGGTCGGGATGACCCTGACGATTCCCCTGACCCCCGGAGAGGGAAGCGGTGCTCCCCCGCAGATGCCTGCGCTCCCCCTGGAACTTGGCACCCCCCGATGTTTCCCCCTCCCGGACGGGGCACGCTGGTGCGCCGTGGAAGTCACTAACCCCGGCGAGCAACCTGTCTCCGCCGTTGTCCTGGCCTGGGTTTCCGCCCCCGGTGCGGAGGCCGTCACCGCAGCCCTGCCCTTCGACGTCCTGCCGCCGCGCACTACGCTCCCTCTCGCGGTGACTCTTTCCCCCGCAGCAGACGGGAGCCTCCCGCAAGCAGTCCTGCGCTCTGCCCTGCCCTGGCCAGGGACGGAGGCATCCTGGCCGCGCCCCGCCGCCCCGGAGAGTATCTTCCCCGCCCTGCCCGCCGGGCAAGTCAACCTTACCGGCAGCCTCCCCCCCGCTGAAGGGGGCGAAACGCCCGCCGAGGGGGTCGTCCTGGCCGTCGGTTACGATGCTCAGGGGCACATCACCGCCCTCCGCCAGACCCTCGTCCCGCTGGATGCCGTCTCCCCCGCCCCCTGGGAACTCACCCTGACCTCTCTTAACGGCCCCATCGCCGAGGTACAGGTGTGGGCCGCGAAGCGTTCAAACGCCGCGCCGCTGCCGTGAGCCGCGGCGCTCCATCCAGGTCTGTACCCGGCGTTCCCCTGCCTGCAACGCCGGCCCCAGTGCGCCAGGCAGGCGGAGCGGCGATAAACCGCGTGGAAAGGCTCCCAGCCGCGTGTCGTACGCGGCACGGCGGCCACTGCTTGAGGCTTTTGCTGAAGCAGAGTCCAGGCCCGCCGAAAAAGTAACGGGCTGGCAAAAGGTATATCGCAAGCCGCCACGGGCACCCACGGCGTCGCCGCGTAGTACAGGGCGGTGTACAACTCTCCCAGCGCGCCGTAACCGGGCCAAGGGTCAGGATAACACGGCACATCCAGAAAAGCCAAAGTTTCGGGGCGGTTGGTGGTAACCAGCACCTGTTCAGCCAACAGGGCCAGCCGCGCCACGATGTGCACAATCAGGGGGCGTCCACCAAAAGGGAACAAGGCTTTACCTTGAACGTCCCCCTGCTTGCACCGCCAGGGAGAGGCCCGTCAGAGGGGCAGACTGCTCAACGGCATCCACCAAAAAGTTTTTTCCCTGTCCTTTCGGGACGAGCACATCGTTCCCGTCCACGTCACCTGCATTTTTCGACGCGCTCATTCTGCCCCGATTTTGGGTTTCGCGCCTTCAGGACGACATCCGGGAGAGTACTCACGTCAGCGGCAAGGAACGGGACGGGGAATGAGGACGCGCCCAGCGGGTATCCGCGGGATAAACGTACCGAGCGAGAATGATGGTGGGGGCAAACTACATTCCACAATGTAAGGTGTCAATCAATTTCCCCTGAAACTTGAACCATCTTTTACCGGATATTAACCTTTGTTCATGCCGTTGTTCACCGTGGGGGCATATAGTGTAACCAGAAAGTTGAATTCCCTGATGCCCGCCATCAGGTCACTCACAAGAAAGGAGAAACATCATGAAGACCGCAAAATCGCTTAACTGGTGGATTGCCATCTTTGGCGTGTGGGAAGTGCTGGCCCCCTTCATTCTCGGCTACTCGGCTGCCAAAGCCGCGATGTGGGACGCCATCATCATCGGCCTGGCCCTGGCGGTACTGGGTGCCTGGGCTGCCGTCAGCAAGGACGCCAGCACCATGAAGACCCTGAGTTGGGTCAACGCTCTCCTCGGTGTCTGGCTCATCATCGCCCCCTTCCTGCTCTCCTACACCGGAACCGGTACCGCCCTCTGGAACGACATCATCATCGGCATCGTCGAACTGGTGCTGGGAGCCTGGGCCGCCTCCGTTGTATCGAAGGGTTCACAATCAGTTTGATACCCTGACGTCTACCTCCATATCCTCCTCAAGTTGGCATCCCCTGGATTGCTCCAGGGGATGCTGATTTTTAACTTTCGGGCGCTGTCAGATAGTACCCTTCTCCCCGCACCGTCTGAATGAAACGGGGTTTCGCCGGGACATCCTCTATCTTTTGTCGCAAACGGCGGATATACACTTTCAGGTAATCACTATCCAGCGCATATCTGCCCCAAACACGACCCAGCAGCGTCTCGGAAGGGACAACCCGCCCGGCGTTGCGGGCGAGGATGCTCAGAAGGTGAAACTCGGTGCTGGTAAGGTGAACCTCCCTGCCATTATGGAACACTTTGCGCTGGTTGAAGTCTATCTTCAATGTACCGTTGATGTAAGGTTTCTCTGGAGGACCAATGGCTCCTTCCGTCCGTCGCAGCACAGAGCGGATGCGCGCCATCAGTTCCAGATTTCCAAAGGGCTTGACCACATAGTCATCGGCCCCCATTTCCAGGGCGCGCACTTTGTCCAATTCATCATCCTGGACAGTCAGCATGATGATGGGGACATCATCGAAGCGGCGAATCTCTTTCAGGACTTCAAATCCGCTCATCCCCGGCATCCGTACATCCAGAAGCACCAAATCGGGCTTTGCGGCATCCACAAGCAACAAGCCTTTTTCCGGCTGGTTGGCCTCAAGGACCTGCCATTGCGGCTCCTGCAAAGTAATCGTCAAACGCACTGCTTTGGTGACATCTTTCTCATCGTCGATAATCAGAATTTTCCTAACGGCTTTTTCCATCATGGTGGACCTCGCTTTTATAGGGAAGCACGAAGCAAAATCTGCTGCCGCCGGAAGGACGGTTCTCCACCCAAATGTGCCCTTTGTGCAACTGAACCAGGGCACGACAAATGAACAGGCCTAATCCAACGC
>DRKV01000455.1 GCA_011051635.1 Chloroflexota bacterium
GTCGCCAGCGAGTTGATGGCTATCCTGTCTCTCACCACCGACCTGGCGGACATGCGCCGCCGCATCGGGGAAATCGTCATCGGAACCGATACCGCCGGAAACCCCGTCACCGCCGAAGACCTGGGGACGGCGGGGGCGATGACCGTCCTGATGAAAGATGCAATCAAACCGACTTTGCTGCAAACCCTGGAGGGGACGCCTGTTTTCGTCCATACGGGGCCGTTTGCCAACATCGCGCCGGGCAACTCCTCCATTCTGGCCGATAAAATCGCCCTCAAACTGGTCGGGCCGGAGGGCTTCGTGGTCACAGAATCCGGTTTCGGGGCGGATATCGGGATGGAGAAATTCTTCGACATCAAATGCCGCTACTCCGGGCTTGTTCCGCACGTGGTCGTCCTGGTTGCCACAATCCGCGCCCTCAAGATGCACGGCGGAGGCCCGCGGGTGGTGGCCGGGAAGCCCCTCGACCACGCCTACACCGAGGAGAACCTGGATTTGCTGCGCGCCGGTCTGCCCAACCTGCTGCACCACATCCGCACGGCCAAAAAATTCGGCGTCAACGTGGTGGTGGCCGTCAACGCCTTCACCAGCGATACACCCGCCGAACTGGAACTGGTGCGGCAGGCGGCGCTGGAAGGCGGGGCGGATGAGGCCGTGGTCACTACCCACTGGGCGGACGGCGGCGCGGGGGCGGTGGCGCTGGCCGAAGCGGTGGTCCGCGTGGCGCACCAGCCCACCGATTTCCGCTTCCTCTATCCGCTGGAGGCCTCCATCGAGGAGAAAATCGAAACCATCTGCCGCGAGGTGTACGGCGCAGACGGCGTGACCTACAGCCCCGAAGCCCGTCAGAAAATCGAACTGTATACCCGCCTGGGGTTCGACAACCTGCCCATCTGCATGGCGAAGACGCATTTGAGCCTTTCCCACGACCCGAAACTGAAGGGCGCGCCCCGCGGGTTCACCGTCCCCATTCGGGATATTCGCGCTTCCGTGGGAGCGGGCTTCCTCTACCCGCTGGCGGGTTCCATGCGTACCATGCCCGGCCTGCCCACCCGTCCCGCCTTCTACGATGTTGACCTGGATGTGGAAACCGGCAGGGTGATTGGGCTTTCCTGACCGGAGTGCGGATTGCACGGAACAGCGGTACAATCGGCGTATGTCCCTTGCACATGCGCCGATTGTGGTGATTGGGGCTGGCCCGGCGGGGCTGATGGCCGCCGAGACGGCAGCCCGCGCCGGCCTGGGCGTGGATGTCTACGACGCCATGCCCTCCCCGGCGCGCAAGTTGCTGGTCGCCGGACGCGGCGGCCTCAATCTGACCCATTCCGAGCCGCTGGAAACCTTCGTAACCCGCTACGGGGCGCGGCAGGAAACTGTCTCCCGCTGGCTGGCGCGCTTCGGCCCTGCCGAGGTGCGCGCCTGGGCGGATGAACTGGGCATCGAGACCTTCGTCGGCTCCTCGGGACGGGTCTTCCCTGTCGGGATGAAGGCTGCCCCGCTGCTGCGCGCCTGGCTGCGCCGCCTGGAGAACCTCGGCGTGTGCCTGCACCCCCGTCACCGCTGGTTGGGCTGGGATGCGGACGGTGCGCTGCGCTTTGCCACCCCGCAGGGAGAGACGCGCCGGCGGGCGCAGGCCGTGGTGCTCGCCCTGGGCGGGGCTTCCTGGCCGCATCTCGGCTCGGATGCCGCCTGGGTAGCGATTCTGCGCGCCCGCGGCGTAGCGATTGCGCCCCTCAAGCCCGCCAATTGCGGTTTCGAGGCCGCCTGGAGCGAGACCTTCCGCCGCAAATTCGCCGGCGCGCCCCTCAAAACCGTGACCATCTCCCTCCCCTGGACGGATTTCCACCGCCGCGGCGAGTGCATGGTCACGGAGTACGGCCTGGAAGGCTCGCTGATTTACGCCGCCTCGGCGCGCATCCGAGAGCGCATCGCGGCTCGCGGGGAAGCCGTCCTGCGCTTCGACCTGCTCCCCGATACCCCGCCGGAGAAAGCGCGGGCGCGGCTGGAACGCGGGCCGGGGCGACGCTCCTTCTCCGAGTACCTGCGGCGGCGGGCCGGTTTGCGGGGCGTCAAGGCTGGACTGGCGCGCGAAGTCCTGCCGCCGGAAGCGCGGAGAGACCCCGTTGCGCTGGCCGCGGCGCTCAAAGCCCTGCCCGTGAAGGTGTTGCGCCCGCGCCCGCTGGAGGAGGCCATCAGCACCGCCGGGGGCCTGCGCCTGGAGGCCCTCACCGATGACCTGATGCTGCGCGCCTTGCCGGGCGTCTTCTGCGCCGGGGAAATGCTCGATTGGGAGGCCCCTACCGGTGGCTATCTGCTCACCGCCTGCCTCGCCAGCGGTCTGGTGGCGGGCGAAGGGGCGCTGCGCTTCTCCCTGCAAGGTTCGCCCCTGCCCGACTGATAAAACGCGCCGCCATGTTTTTCTCACACGGGGACACGGGGAACACAGGGTATTTTCTGATAAAACGCTGTGCTCTCTGCGTCCCTGTGTGAGCGTGCAACCCGCTCGCGCCGCATCCTGAAGATTTGCCGGTCAACCGGGCAGCCCCTCTGTGCAAATCCATCCCTGAGGAGACCCCTGATGCCTTCTTCCCCCCTCATCTCTCTGCGCCGCGCCGCGTGGCCGATTCTCCTGGCGCTGGTTTTCCTGCTCCCCGCCGCGGGGCGCGCCCAGGGAAACCCGCCCCGCATCGTGGAATCCACCGCCGAGAGCCGCTTCCCCGATGCGGTGGTCTTCCGCCTCACCGCAGAAGCGGACGCTCCCATCGAGAAAATCTGGCTGTACTACGCCATGCAGGGCGACATCAGTACTACCCGCCAGGCCGTGGCATTCACACCGTCCCGGCAGGTGAGCGCCGAGTACACCTGGGATACCTCCCGCATCACGGTGCCGCCTTCCAGCCCGGTGCTCTTTTACTGGGAGGTGCGGGACGCGGAGGGCAACCTGACCCGCTCCGAGGAAACCGTCTTTCGTTACGATGATAGCCGTTTCGAGTGGCAGGAGTTGCGCCAGGATGACCTGGTGGTGCGCTGGTACGAGGGGGATGCCGCCTTCGGTCAGTCGCTTTTCGAGACCGCCCGCCAGGCGCTGAACCGCATGGAGCAGGAGAGCGGACGCCCCCTGGATTTCCCCGTTTATCTGGTGGTATACCCCAACCGCGAAGATTTCGCCTCCTGGCACTCCTACGTGGAGGAGTGGGTGGGAGGGCAGGCCTTCCCGCCGTTGGGGGTGACCGTGGAAATTATCGCCCCCGGCGACCCGACGGACTGGGTGCAGGATGTCATCCCCCACGAGATTGCCCACCTGTTTTTCTACCAGGCCGTCCACGGGGCCACCGCCGATTGGCCGCGCTGGCTGGACGAGGGCGTGGCGCAGTATTACGAACCCGGCGACCACGCCCGGGACCTGGCGCTGGTCTCGGCGGCGGCCAAAGAGGGGAACCTGATTCCCCTGGAGATACTGAGCGGTTCCTTTGGCTCGGACACCGGGAAGGTGTATCTGGCCTATGCCGAATCGCTGAGCGCGGTGCTCTATATGCGCGAGACGTGGGATGAGGCCTCTTTCGCGGCCTTCGTCGCCGCCTTGCGAGAGGGGGCGCACCTGCGGGACGCCATGCAAACGGCCTTTGGCGTCACGTGGGAGGAGTTCGTCGCCGGATGGCTGACCTGGCTGGGAACGCCCGCCACTCCGGCCCCGCCGCCCACGCCTACCCCGACGTATGTCTATCCCACGGCGCCATCCTGGTACACGCCCACCCCGCTGGGAGAGACCGCCGGCCTCGCGGCATCCCCCTCCCCGGAGCCTTCGTCCACCCCGCGGCCCGCGGTGACGGCTACGCCCTCCCCTGAGGAGACCGTTCCGCCGGGGGGCGGAGTCACTATCGGGGCGGCGCTGCTCTTTTGGGGCTGCATCCTCTGCGGGGCGGGGCTGTCCATGCTCTTTGGGGCGGGCATCCTCTTTTGGCGCTGGCGGATACGTCACAGATGAAAAATCCTGGAGGTAATCATGCAAATCACACTGGAACACCAACCCGATGAAGCAAAACTGCGCGCTATGGGCGTCTTCGACTGGCCCATCTGGAGCAAGGAAGTTTCCGAATTCCCGTGGGAATACACCGCCCCGGAGACCTGCTACATCCTGGAAGGCGAAGTGACGGTCACCCCTGAGGGCGGCGAGCCGGTTCACATTCAGGCGGGCGACCTGGTGACGTTCCCCACCGGGCTGCGCTGTACCTGGAAAATCACGCGCCCCATCCGCAAGCACTACACTTTCGGTTGAGCGGTGACAACCCTCGACGACGCGGCGTTGCGCCGCCTCTCGCAGGAGTTCGAGGAGGCCGAACCGCAGGAAATCATCGCCTGGGCAGCGGAGACGTTTTGCCCTGCCCTGGCGGTGACTTCCTCCTTCCAGACCCAGAGTTTGCCCCTCCTGCACATGATTGCCGCAATCCGTCCCCGCTTGCGGGTGTTCTTCATTGATACGGGGATGCATTTCTGGGAGACGCTGCTCTTTCGGGAACACCTGGAGGCGGAGTTGGGGCTGAATGTGGTTGACCTGTATCCCGACGACCGCTGGCGCCCCTTCTTGCGGAATTTTGGCCGCCGCCTGCCGCTGGAAGACCCCAATTTGTGCTGTTACCTGCGCAAGGTGCAGCCTCTCCAGAAGGCCATGTCGGAATTGCAGGCCTGGATAAGCGGTATCCGCCGCGACCAGACGGCGGTCCGCGCCCGCGCCCAGATTCTGGAGCGGCACGCCAACGGCCTCATCAAGGTCAATCCCCTTCTCAACTGGACGCGGGACGATATTGAGGCCTACCGGAAGCGCTACAACCTGCCCGCTCACCCCTTGCTGCGGAAGGGCTATCCCAGCGTGGGGTGCGCGCCCTGCACCCGGCCCGTCGCTCCGGGGACGGAGGATGAGCGCGCCGGGCGCTGGGTGGGGCAGGAGAAACGCGAGTGTGGCCTGCACACCGAGATGTTTGACAAAACCCTCACTCTCTCGCTGGAGACCCTGGCGACGCCGGAGGCGGACGAGGAGAACTGTTGAGAGACGACTGCCAGCAAGGAAATTCATCGAACATGACTTCATCACACATGACCGCAACCGAGAAGCGTAATTTCGCAGGCGGGATATGGCACGGCGCATTCCTGGCGCTGGGGAACGCTTTTGCCCGTCCCAACACAGTGCTCTCCTCTTTCGTCAACCTGCTGACCGGTTCAACGGTGTGGGTGGGGGGCTTCTCGACCCTCTTGACCGTGGCGGCCACCCTGCCGCAAATTTTCGTCGCCCGCTGGATTGAGCCGCGCCCCCGCAAGATGCCTTACCTGATGCTGGCTATCTACCTGCGGGTTTTCAGTTGGGGGCTGCTGGCCTGGCTGATTCACACCATCGGGGCCGACAACCCGCGCCTGCTGACCGGCGCGCTGTTTGTGCTGCTCAGCATTTTCTACGCCGGCGGGGGATTGGGCAACATCCCTTTCACCGACATCATCGGCAAAGTCATCCCGGTATCCCATCGGGGACGTTTTTTCGGAGGGCGCGAGGCTCTCGGCGCGCCGCTCTCCATCGGGGCGGCCCTCCTGGCGCAGCGTATCCTGACCGAGCGTCCCTATCCCGATAACTACGCTTTGCTCTTTGGGCTGGCAGCCCTGTCCCTGGGAGTGGCTTCTCTCGGCTTTTGGGTGATGCGGGAGCCTGTCGGCGAGGAGCGTGGCGGGACGGTTCCTCCGTGGGGCGATTACCTGCGGAGTTTGAAAGAAGCAGCCCTGCGTATCAAGGTGCTGGCGGGGGTGGAAATCCTGACGGGTTTCAGCCTCATGTCCCTGCCTTTTTATGTGGTGTACGCCCAAAATGTGCTGGATGCGCCCCGCGCCGCGGTCGGGCTTTTCTTGCTGGTGCAGGTCGTGGGCGGCATACTCTCCAATTTCGTGTGGGCCTGGGCGGTAGACCGCTACGACAGCCGCCGGATGCTGACAGGCTGCGCCCTGACTTCCGCCACGGTGCCGCTGCTGGCGATTCTCCTGGGACGTTGGGGGTGGCAGGGGCTGTTGCCGGTCTTCTTCCTGGCGGGGGCGATTGTGAGCGGGCGGCGGGTCGGCTTCCAGACCGCCTTGCTGGAGATGGCTCCCTCGGAGAAGCGGGGAACCTATGCCGGATTGAATTCCATGCTGATTTTGCCGGTGGCCTTTCTCCCTCTGCTCGCCGGCGTGCTCCTGAAGGGAATGTCGTATCCCGCCCTGTTTGCGATGACGGCGGCGGTCATCCTGAGCGGCGGAGTGCTGGCCTTGCGCCTTCCCGCTAAAGAATCTTTGAACGTTTCCTGACCGCGTTATGCAAAAGCGTTTCTCGCTTGCCGGGGATTTACTAGAAAACGGTCATAAAAATTGTAAAAATTGTCACATGGGGGGCGGGTGACACTTTACACCCCCGCCCTTGCCCGTTACAATGACCTCCGACGAAAATACACTTACCGTTGGAGGTTCTATGCTTGCTTCTCTTCTCTTATCGTTGCGCGAGGGCCTGGAAGCCGCTCTGATTATCGGTATTTTGGCTGGCGCCTTGCGGAAAATCCGGCGTACTGACCTTTCTCCCCATCTTTGGCGGGGCGCGTTCAGCGCCATTGCCTTGAGCGTCCTGACGGCCATTGGACTGCAAGCCGCCGGAGCGGCGCTAGAGGGTGAGGCTGAAGCAGTTTTCGAGGGTACGACCATGTTCCTGGCCGCCGGTGTGCTGACCTGGATGATTTTCTGGATGGCGCATCAGGCACGCGGCCTGAAAGACGAACTGGAGGCCGATGTGCGCCGGGCTGCGCTGCAGAAAGGGGGAACCCCGCTCTTCATGCTGGCTTTTTTGGCTGTGGTGCGTGAAGGTATTGAGTTGGCACTTTTTCTGACCGCGGCGGCGTTTGCCAGCAACGCCATGCAGACCCTGGTCGGCGCTTTGACCGGCCTCGCACTGGCCGCCCTGTTGGGATGGGGGCTGTTCACCGCTGCCCTGCGCCTGAATTTGCGCAAATTCTTCCGGGTGAGCGGTTTTCTCTTGCTGCTTTTCGCTGCCGGATTGGTGGCCCACGGCGTTCACGAGTTCAACGAGGTGGGATGGATTCCCGCTATCATCGAGCATCTCTGGGATGTCAATTTCGTCCTGGACGAAAACTCGGTTCTGGGTGGGGTGTTGAAGGCGCTTTTTGGTTACAACGGCAACCCCTCCCTGACGGAAGTGCTGGCCTATACCGGGTATTTCCTCGCCATCTGGCTGGGTTTGCGCAGCCGGAACCGCCAGGAGAGTCTGGTAGCGGCTTGAGGTGCTTGTAGGACAACTGCGAGCAGTTGTCCTACAATTTTTTAATGCGCCCGTTCATTTTTGCTTCTTGACAACGGGGGAAAAACGAGTACAATCTAGATGTACCGCAAAAGTGTCTAAATTACACTAACTGGAGCGCCCATGTCTCTGCATCCTGAAATTCTCGCTGCCATCCGCCGCGCCCTGGAAGAAGACCTCGGTTCCCGCGGGGATGCGACCAGTGACAGCATCATCCCCCCTGAGGCCGAAATCACAGCCCGCATCGTCGCCAAGCAGGACGGCATCGTAGCCGGGCTGGATGTGGCCGCGGCGGTTTTCCGCGAGATGAATGTCGCCATCCGATGTATCCCCCGCGTGGAGGAGGGGCAGAGCGTCCGTAGCGGCGATTTGCTGGCCGAGGTGGGTGGCCCGGCGCGGGCTGTGCTGGCCGCCGAGCGGACGGCGCTCA